>JAIOIM010000373.1 GCA_019912505.1 Ignavibacteriaceae bacterium | reverse complement strand
GAATATATTACTATAAAAAAAGATAGTATCGATATTTCCGGTTATCCAACTCACAACAAAAATATAGTTGACGAAGTAATATCCCAGGCAGTCATACCCAACCTTGATGTGCTTAAGAAACTCCCAAAAAATAAAATAGTTAATGAATTAACAATCCTTACTTTTAATATTTATCAAACCTATATTGGAAAAAGTTTCTACAGATGGGGCGGAGATATTTTTGACCTTGATGACCCGCAGGCTGAGAGTGTACGGTTTACTAAAAGTTACGGGCTCGACTGCTCCGGTTTTGCAACGTCCGGTTACGAACTTGCTGTATATTACAACCTGCTTTCACCCAATGAAGCATTATTTTCTTCAAAAGGATTTTCGGCTTATTGTTTGTTAAATAATTTAAAAGATTCAGGAGGCAGAGATGATACTCCAAATAATTATAGAGTTGATACAAAAGAACTTGCATTTCTCGGTGAAGAAATTTTTAAAATTAACCGCAACACTTCACTCGATGACCACCAGATAAAACAACTACAGGCAGGGGATATAATGGGTAAAAATGGTCATTTCGGGATCATTGTTGAGATTAATAATCAATTATATTATTTGGAATCGGGCGGCTGGGTGCTTTCAAAAAATGAGCAGAAACCAGTGCCGATAAAAGAAGCTATTGTAGGTTTTGCAAAACATGGTCCAATTTACATCAGACGATGCCTGCCGCGCACTGATTGATTTTAATAATTTTATCTGCCCGAATTACTGCTTATTCAAACTCCTGGTTTTTAGCAATTGAATATCCGGTGCATGTATATTTTCATAGCGCACCGTTTAATGCCTCCTTTCTTTTTATTTGTTGCTAACTCCGGTAATCAATTTATTTTTTATGCTCGACACTTTGACTTCTAATTTATATATTACTTTCCATATAAATAAAACCTTTCTTAAATGAGTAATAAAATTAAAACGATAAAGAATTTTAGCATACTGCCATATTTATATGGAATAAGCTTTTCGCCCATGAAAACATTCCAAAAATTAGCTGAGAAATATGGGGATGTTTTATGCCTTAAATTCAGAGATGATTCAGTTTACTTTGTTAACGACCCCGAAGTAATTAAACATATATTAAAAACTAATTATGAAAATTATCCGCGTGGGAAATCTATTGAAGACTTGAAGCCACTACTTGGACAAGGATTATTTATTTCCGAGGGTGAACTTTGGAAATCGCAGAGGAAACGACTAACCCCGGCATTCCATAACTCGCAAATGGAAAGTTTTTATTTGACGCTGAATGAGGAACTGAAGCTAACCAACCAATTGCTTGAAAAAGCTGCCCTAAATAATCAGCATGTGGATTTAGAATATGAATTAAAAATACTGTTACTTAATCTAACAATCAAAAACCTGGTTTCCTCAAATACTTTCGTTGATACTCCAACCATGTTAGCGGGTCTATCATTAATTCTTACGCATACAAGCAATAAGCAACATTACATCAGACAGATTTTGGGTTTATTTCAAAAAAAACAATTAAGAATATTCGATTTTAAAGACACCCGTGCTGCTTTAAATAATCTTTATAATTTTTCAGATAGAATATTGGATGAAGTGTTGAATGAAAAAATCAAGCCGGGTCACTTATTATCAATTTTAATTGACGCTTTCAAAGCAGGTATGATTTCGGCACAGCAAGTAAAGGATGAAATTCAAACAGTTCTGTTTGCTGGTTATGACACAGTTGCCGAAGGATTATTATGGCTGTTATATTTTTTATCAAAAAACGAAGAAGCGAACAAAAAGGTTTTAGAAGAACTAACTATTCTTAAAATGGATTTTGATTTGTCAAAGTTAGGTTTGAATGATACTCCCTATTTAACCGCAACTATTCGGGAAACCTTACGCTTAATGCCTCCGGCTTGGTCATTTTATAGAACCGTAAAAGAAACTGACTCATTTAACGGCTATACATTTCCAAGGAAAGCTGTAATAATGATTTCGCCATATATTTTGCATAGGAATAAAAAATATTGGAATGATGCAGAAGTTTTCAACCCCGGTCGATTTGCGGGAGCATCAGAAATTGATCCTTTTGAATATATTCCTTTCGGGCAGGGTCCGCATATTTGTATAGGCAACAGATTAGCTCTTCTTGAAATACACGGTATTGCTTCTACTTTGCTCAGCAAATTTAAATTCAATTTTGTTTCACCCGATAAAAAGATACCCGAAACAAATCCTACTGTAATTTTGTCATCAAAAAAGAAGGTTAGAGTAGTCATTGAAAAAAGACAGTAAATATTAATGAGCCTGGTTTATAAAGTTAATAATTAAGTTTGAGATAGAAATATAAACCGTTGAAACGGTTTCGCATAAACTTAAGTTGTTATTAACCCACGACTTAAGTCGTGGGTTAATGGAAAATATTATGAGTCTCAAACGGTTTTAACCGTTTACAACCTTTTTAGAATAAGCTCATTAATAAATAAAGCTTAGTAATAATTGTGCTTCGGCTCTTTATGATAAATCTACTATTTTATAAATAGAGTTTCTGAAAAATAAAGATTTATCATGAATGTCATTTCGACCCCTGCTGGTTGCGGGATAAACTCCGGGAGAAATCTTTAATAATGGAAAGATTTGCTCCAGAGGCGCACAGGTCTCAGTCGAGGACTCCATCGAAATGACAAATAAATTATTTTGCAGAAACTCTAATAAATAATTTCACCCATGTTTTAAGCAGCAGGTTTAAGATGTCAGTTAACGCTAAATATGAAATATTAAAAATTCCCAAAACCCGGCGTACATTGGTTGATGTTTTGGAAATAGGATTGAAAAAACACTACACTCCAGCGCTAATTGAAGTTGATATTACACTCGCCCGACAATTATTACAAAAAAGGAAAAAATTGAAAGGGAGTAAAGTTTCGCTTCTAAGCTGGATATTAAAGTGTGTTGCACAAGCCCTGGATGGGAATAAAATCATCCAGGCGCTTCCGCATAAAAACAAAATGATAGTTTTTGACGATGTAGATATATCAATAGTAGTTGAAAGAGAATCGGAAGCTACATATCTAATTAATAAAAAATTAGCGATGCCGTACATCGTTCGAAAAGTAAACGAAAAATCATTGCCTGAAATTTATAATGAAATAGAATCGGCAAAAACAGAAAAAATTGAAAAGTATGATGTGACCCTTGGCGCGGAAAAAAACACGTTTGAATCGCGAATATTTATATCACTCCCAAAAATATTAAGATATTTAATTT
>JAIOIM010000372.1 GCA_019912505.1 Ignavibacteriaceae bacterium | reverse complement strand
GATTCCGCCGGATGCGTTGTTAATTGCGCTTGTGCTCGGGGCAAGAAAAAAAGCATTTAAGTACGCCGGGGTTTGTACGGCAGCCTCTATTTTTGGTGCTATGCTTGGTTATGCAATCGGTTATTTTGTTTGGTGGTCATCGCCCAACGAATTTTCTTCGGTGGCATTGTTTTTCTTTAATCATATACCAGGTTTTAAACCTGAAGTTTTTGAACAGATTAGAAAAATGTATACCGAGTATAACTTTTGGATAATATTTACAGCCGGGTTTACGCCTCTGCCTTATAAAGTTTTTACAATTTCCGCCGGCGCATTTTTTATAAATTTCCCAATGTTTCTTTTTGCCTCAGTAGTAAGCCGGGGAGCCAGGTTTTTTCTTGTAGCATTCCTCATATGGCGGTTTGGTCCGCAAATTAAAAGTTTTATAGATAAATATTTTAACTGGCTTGCTATTGCCTTTACCGTGTTGTTAATCGGCGGGTTTGTAATTATAAAATATTTAATCTAAAGTTGGCGGCGCATTAAATGCCGCTCTTCTGTTTCTTTGGAAATAGATCCTTGTATGCCCTTTTTCTCCCCTTCCAAAAGAAATCTTTAGGAATTACACTACAGTTTTTCTCGAATTTCGGCACCACTAATTTTTTCTCCATCATCCATCGCATTAAATAAAAACGCAAATCTTTGTTTGTGGTTTTAACAATTCTTTTTTGCAGTTCTTCTTTTGGAATTTTTGCACCGGTTATTAAATGTCCGCCGCCGCCATTCCCCCGATAACTGTTTATTGCTACCAAATAAGTTGAGTCGCTGTAAAACGGTTGACCGCTGCTCATCGATATTATATTTATACGGCTGCCTATTAGTTTTGTAACATCAACAGAGTAGTTTATCCCTGCTGCTGATGAAAAATTGTAGTACTGGTTTTTAAGTTCCTTTTTGCCGTCACTATTAGTTTTGAAAAGGAGCAAATCATCGTTTTTGTTTCTCATCGTGTTATACCAAAGTCCGTAAGAATACTCGAGGTAGTCTTTTATTTCCTTACCGGACAATTTCACAGTATAAAGGAGATTCTCATATTTATATAGTTCAAACATATCGCGCACATATATTTTTCCCTTCTTTAATTCGGCATCAAAAGATAGCGGTGCCGCAAATGAAACATCTGCGTCGGTAATATCAAGTTGAAAGCGGTGAATTAAATCTGTAAAATAAGAAGGTCCTAAAAGTGCATCGCGTGTAGTTATAGTTTTTCCGAGAATACAAAGCTCTTTATTCACGTAAGTACGGGTTTGGCTAAACCCATAATTAAACTTACTTATAAATGTTGAATCCGGTTTGTACGTGCCAACATTTAAAATGCTGCCGGTTATCTTTTTCTCCCATATTCCGGTAGATTTATCAAACTCCAATAAAACATCCGCTGCTGCTGCGGTTCGCGCTTCGCTTTTTGTTCCTAAAATCAAAACCGTTTTCCCATTACTGCTGGTTACTGTATAATTCCATCCTTTGTGGTCGTGCCCAACAAAAACCAGATCAAACCCGGGCACTTGCTCGGCAACCAATTGAGCGGCATTTTCATTAAACGGTTTCTCTTTAGTTTCATTATTATAAGTATAATCCACTCCGGAATGGAACAGACCGACAATCATATCGGGCTTTTCTTCGCGCTTAATTATCGCTACCCATTTTTTCGCGCTTTTAATCATATCGTCAAAAAATATATCTTTCCAAATATCTTCCGGAAGCCAATTTGGAATTGCCGGGGTGATAAGTCCAAGCACTGCAACTTTAACCCCCTGCCTGGTGATGATTGAATAAGGTTTAAAATATGGTTCGTCCGTTTTTGTATTAATAGCATTTGCGGCAAGCCATGGAAAGTTTAGCTCGCTATTAAATTTATCGTAAACAGGATGCCCGGTCTCGATGTCGTGGTTGCCAACTGCAGCGGCATCGTATTTCATATAATTCATTACCTGGCTGAGGAGGTGCAGAGTATCCTGTTTTTCGAAATTATAATAATATACTACCGGCTGCCCCTGCAAAATATCACCATTGTCAAGCAGAATTACTCCATCGGGGTTCTGCTTTCTTTCCTGTTCAACAAAGGTTTGAACTTGGGCTAAAGAGTAGTTGAACGGAATATCGTTCTTAAAATCGTAAGGAAATATTGCTCCGTGTACATCGCTGGTTTCGACAATTTTTAGTCTTACCGTCTGGGCAGATGATGTGGCAGAGAGCAGCACAAAAGAAAGTACTATTATAGATAAAGTTTTTAATTTTAACATCTTCTTATAAATTGTTAATTACTGACAACGAAAATAAGAAATTTACAGCCGCTAAAGAACTCATTATGACAGATTTCATTTTGGGAACGAGCGTTGCGTAACCCTTTCTTC
>JAIOIM010000371.1 GCA_019912505.1 Ignavibacteriaceae bacterium | reverse complement strand
ATTTCTACTAATAGTTGTTGACCTTCTCTACAACGAGAAACAACAAATCATTTTCTCATTGTTGAAAACTAAGGTGAACCATTAAGTTTTAATATTTGTTCTTTTTTTTGGTACAAAATTTTCTGTTATATTATTGTTTATTAGAAACAATTATTTATTAACCATTAATCGTAGGGCTTACGATGAAACAAAATTTACTTATTAGCATTCTTTTTGTGGTCGTTTCCGCTTCATTTAGTTTCGGACAAACCACGTATTACCTTGGTGTTGGGCAGCCGACCGATCCTCAGGCTACTTCTTGCGCCTCATGTCACGCCGGCGGCGGAATCGGACAACCAATTTATGAAGAGTGGAAAAACACCCGTCATGCGGTTGCCCAAGATTCGGTTTCGAGTAGCTACTTCGGTTACGACTGTTTAGGTTGCCACAATACCGGCTGGGACCTTACACAAGCAAATTACGGTGCCGATGAATATGTTCAGTTCGATCCTAATGCCACACCTAATTATGTGATTACAGACCAAGCAAAATTTAATCGTGTTAAAAATGTTCAGTGCGAGGCATGTCATGGTCCTCTTGGTACTGTTGATAACTACCTCGATAACTCCCATTGGGGTTTCTGGACAAATACCACAAACGTTCCAAATTTTACCGCTCAAATGTGCGGCACCTGCCATGACGGCGAACATGAGCCATATTTAACAGAATGGGTTCAATCTGGTCACGCTGCTGAACCATCGGCTTTTTTGCGTAACAGACAAACGAATGGTCAATGTTTCCGTTGCCACTATGCTGAAGACTTTATTGCTTACTTAGAAGATCCGGATTACAATGGGAATACTTTTCAGGCGACAAAAGATGATGCTACTTTAGACCTGATAACTTGTGTTGCCTGCCACGATCCACATTCACGCGAAAATGTTGCTCAACTTCGTATGCCCATCACCGGGCAGAGAGTGATTTGCGATGCGTGCCATAATGCTGAGATAGATTCGGTTGATATTAATTCTGCTCCTCATCATACAACTTCAGAAGTTTTAAGCGGCTCTGTGCTGTTTGGTTATCAGTACCCCGGTGTTACGTACACAAACTCAGCGCATACTTATGCTGCTGTAAACAGGTGTGTTGACTGCCATGTTGTGGCATCACCGTTTAACTCTGTTACAGGTGTTGCCGTTACCGGGCACACATTTGAACCCAGAACTGAAGCATGTGTACGCTGCCACGCAGATTATTATATGGTAGTTGATACTTCAAATGCTGAAAAGCGTTTCGATTATAGAGGAATACAGACCAAAACCGATAGTTTAATGACGCTGCTTCAAAGCAGACTTAATCAGGCAACTCCTGAAGATTCTATGACGTTAGAATTTAAAGAAGCAAAATATAACCTTCTTGCCTCGCAATCGGAAGGTAGTATGGGTATTCATAATACGCGATTGGTTCAGCAATTGTTGAATGATGCAATTTCAAGATTTACACCTACTAATGTTGAAGCCGAAACAGGAATACCAACTGAATTTAATTTGAGTCAAAATTATCCCAATCCATTCAATCCATCTACAGAAATTAAATTTTCAATTCCGAATGGTTCGAATGTTAAACTTACTATTTATGACGCTATAGGTAAACAAGTGGCAGTAGTTATAAATGATTACTACGCTGCCGGCAATTACAAAATAAAATGGAATGCCGGTCAATTCTCATCCGGAATTTATTTCTACAAGATAGATGCTAACAACTTCCAGATGGTTAAAAAAATGGTTCTTATAAAATAAAGTTCATATACGTATTTGTAACCGTCCTTGTAACAAGGACGGTTTTTTATTTTCAACTTCAAAATATTTTGCTACATAAAGAAGATATGATGGTTTAATTTTTGCGGTAGTAATAAAAACAAAATACGTTTCAAATTCTGAATTAGAAATACTTTTCACATCCACTAATAAAAAATGGAGAAATTATGTTCCGGAAAATAATATTCTTAGCCCTTTTCATTCTTCCCTCAATGTTGTTTGCCCAAAATAAATTTGTAGGTGTAGATGCATGCGGAATGTGCCACAAATCAGAAAAACAGGGAAAGCAATTAGATATTTGGAAAAGCAGCCAGCATTCAAAAGCATACGAAACACTTAAATCAGAAAAAGCAGACGCAATTGCAAAAGAAAAAGGTTTCGATAAACCTGCTGTAGAAGTTGAAGACTGTCTAACCTGTCACGCAGTTGGTTACAATGTATCAGCCGATCTCAAAGAGAAAAAATTCAATGTTGAAGATGGCGTGCAATGCGAATCATGCCATGGTGCAGGTTCTGAATACAAAAGCATGAAAGTTATGAAAAGCAAAGAAGAGTCTATAAAAAAAGGACTTCTCGTGTATGATGATGCAGCTACATTATGCGTTACGTGCCACAATGATAAAAGCCCAACCTTTAAAGGTTTCGACTTTGAAAAATACTGGGCACTAATTAAACACGATGTTCCTGAGTAATAACTGTTAAAATAAACATAATAT
>JAIOIM010000370.1 GCA_019912505.1 Ignavibacteriaceae bacterium | reverse complement strand
GTAGTTAAGTCGGCGTGCTTAAGCTCCGGAAACCCGCTCTGTTTTGTTCCGAATATATCGCCGGGTCCGCGTAGTTTAAGATCAACCTCGGCTACCTTAAATCCATCGAGATGCTGCACCATTGTCTGAAGCCTAACTGATGATTTGTATTTTTCCATCTGTGCGGGGGAGAGATAATCGAGATTGTGTTTATACCTTGATGCAGCTGCGGCAAATTCATCTTTAGTAACAAGGATGCTGTACGCCTGCTTTGTTCCGCGCCCTACTCTTCCTCTTAATTGATGAAGCTGCGATAAGCCGAAACGGTGCGCATCGTTTATCAAAATTATATTTGCATCGGGAATATCTATCCCGACTTCTATTACAGTGGTTGCAATCAGCGCATCAAATTGTTTTTCGAGAAATCGAAACATCACTTCCTCTTTTTCGCGCCAGTTCATTCTGCCGTGCAGTAATCCGAGCCGCAGTTCTTTTAAATACGTGCTTTGAAGTTCTTTAAAATATGTTTCCGCAGCTTTTAACTCTAACTTTTCTGATTCTTCAACCAGCGGGTAAACAATAAACGATTGATAACCCTCATTCTTGTTTTTATCGATGATAAATTTATAAATGTCCGGCAACTTTTCATCGCCCCGCAAAATAGTTTTTATTTCTTTTCTGTTTTTCGGCATCTCATCAATTATTGAAACATCAAGATCGCCATAAACCGTCATCGACAGCGTTCTTGGTATCGGCGTTGCGCTCATCACTATAATGTCAGGTGTTTTTCCCTTTCCAAAAAGTTTTGACCGCTGTTCAACACCAAAGCGATGTTGTTCATCCACTACAACAAGCCCCAGATTTTTAAAAGCAACCTTTTCTTCAAACAATGCATGAGTTCCTATGATCAAATCAGATTCCTGCAATTCAATTTCGGATAGATTTTTTTCTTTTACCGATTTTTTTTGTCCGCCGATTAACAAACTTACTCTTATGTTAACCTCGCTATGTTTTTCGTTAAGCTGCTTCATCAACTTTGAGATGTTTTTTGCGTGCTGATCTGCAAGAATTTCTGTCGGTGCCAGAAGCGCTGCCTGAAAACCGTTATCAACCGCAATAAGCATCGCGACCAAAGCTACAATTGTTTTCCCGCTGCCTACATCTCCCTGCAAAAGTCGGTTCATCGGAGTATCGTCTTCCATATCCTTTCTAATTTCCCCCAACACTCTTAATTGCGCTTGAGTAAATTCAAATGGAATTATTTTTAGAAACTCCCCGATAAGTTTCGTCCTAACTTTTAACGAATTGCCCGGAAGTTTTGTTTTGTAATTGTGTTTACGGAGCGCAACAATCGTTTCAAGGTAAAACAACTCTTCAAATTTAAATCTTTTTACTGCTCTATCGAATAATTCTTTTGATTCGGGGAAATGCATCGCTTTAACCGAATCAACTATGTTTAAAAGTTTATGTTTGTTTATTATTTCGGCAGGGAGGGTTTCTGTAAGATGATCGGTGTATAGCTGAACTGCGGAGGCAATAATGCGGCGGATACTTAAATCACCAATGTTTGTTTCGCGCAGTTCTTTCGGAATTTTGTAAAACGGAATAATTTTGCCCGTGTTTAAATAGCCGATAGATTCATCTTCGGTTATCCTGTCATAATCGGGATGAACAATTTGGATGTTCCCGTATTTTGTCAGTGTCGGTTTACCCGATAGGGCAAAAATATCTCCTTCATTAAAAACATCATAAAAATATTTTAACCCTTGAAACCAGACACACTCAAAATAACCGGCTGCATCTCTAAACTGAACTTTAAATAATTCTTTACGCGCGTATCTTATTTTTTCTTTGCTTGCAACACGGGCAACAATTGTAATTTCACCGTCAAACCCATCAAGCAGATAAGAGTAAGCCTTCATAGAGTTGATTGTAGTCCGCCTATCGAGGTGGCGCGTTGGAAAGTAAAATAAAATATCGCGGATGGTTTTTATTCCAAACTTTGCAAATGATTGGGCGCGCTTTGGTCCTACCGATTTTAAGAACTGAATCGAGTTCTCAACATTATTTTCTTCTTTATTTATCATGTGTACGAAAAAATAGCTGAAGCAAATTGAATTTACAACTATCAGGTTTGATTGTAACTAAAAAAAATATTTATAGTTATATTTGAGCATTAAAAAATCAAACCGGAAAATATTTTGAAATGGAATATACTCTTAAATAAAAATTTGCTCTGCAGCGAAAATAAAACGGATCAATCGGAAGACGGCAGAAGCCAGTACCAACGCGACTTTGACAGAATAGTTTTTTCGTCAGCTTTTAGAAGACTGCAGGATAAAACGCAGGTGTTCCCTCTACCCGAAAGCGATTTTGTTCACACACGTTTAACCCACAGCCTGGAAGTATCGTGCGTTGGGCGTTCACTCGGTACAAAAGCGGGAAAGTTTATCATCGACCGGCACAAAGAACTAAAAGGCGGTTATGAAAACTTTCACTTCGGCGAGATAGTTGCCGCAGCCTGTCTTGCACACGATATCGGCAACCCTCCGTTCGGTCATTCGGGTGAAGATGCAATCTCCGAATATTTCCGTTCGGGAAACGGAAGACAATATCAAAAAAAAATAAACGATGAAAAAAAATGGGCAGACTTTACGAAGTTTGAAGGTAACGCGCAAGGGTTTAGAATTATTACACGTCTTCAAAACCCGAATATAACCGGCGGACTTAGATTAACACACGCCACACTTGCCTCGTTTACAAAATATCCGAAAGAATCTTTTACCGCGGGTGTAAAAAATATGAAAGTGAAAGAAAGTAAACTTTACAAAAAGTTTGGTTTCTTTCAGTCGGAAAAGCAATTGTTTGAGGAAACCGCCGCCGCGTGCGGATTAATAAGAGATGATAATTCATTCTCATGGCGCCGCCATCCGCTGGCATTCCTTGTTGAAGCCGCCGATGACACATGCTACCGGATTATGGATCTTGAAGACGGCTTTCGTCTCGGTCTGCTTCCGTTTGAAACAACCGAGCAGTTGTTAAAACCTTTAACCGGCAGCAAACCTCTTCAAGGTTATAACGGAAGAGATGAAAACGATAAAATAGGTTACCTCCGGGCAAAAGCAATTAACAATGTAATTGAAGAAATAACAGAAACTTTTTTAGACTGCGAAACTGAAATACTCAACGGCAAATTTGATGATTCGCTGCTATCGATTATAAAATCGGGCGAGCCTTTAAAAGTTATAAAAGATGTTTCGGTGGAAAAAATTTACAGCTACAAAAGCGTAGTTGAACGGGAAGCCGCCGGTTACGAGGTGCTTGCAGGTTTGCTCGATACTTTTATAACCGCCGTAAACGATTCCGCCGAAAATGTAAACCTCTCGTGGAAAAACAAAACGATATTAAAACTTTTGCCAAAACAATTTCTTTGCAGCAGCGGCAAACCGGATGACGATATTTACCTCCGCTTATTAAAAATTACTGATTTTGTTTCCGGCATGACTGACTCCTACGCCGTTTCGTTATTCAGAAAGATAAAAGGAATTTCCCTGCCGGGAAGGTGAGGGTAAAGTTTATTTAAATAGAAAAGTTTCCATTATTTTATCCGCTCGTGTAAATAACAGATAGTAATTTCTGAAAAAATGAGAGAGAAAGGAAAGAACTGATGTGCCGGAAAAATTGTAGGTAAAGCTGCAAAAAATCTCGGCGGCAACCACACCCTCGCTTTGCAATTGCAGGCGGCAAGGCGTCTCTTACATTAAGGAGGTGTTTAAAGAATATGTGTTCTAATTTATTTTATAGTCTATCTTCATTTTATTGATCTATTTATCAAAGTGAAATACTTCTAAATAGTATTCGCTTTTATTTTTTTTAATGAAATCTCGCCAAACACCAACAAGTAAATACAACTTCAAAGTAGTACACAAAAGTAGATGTCGAAAGAAAAAAGCGGCGGTCGTTTAAAGCGGGATAGAAATTGTTGAATATTTTGATTTCACAAAAATCTTTAAAATAAAAAAGTGCGAATAGGTTTAATCTTCGCACTTCTCGTGCACCCTGCGGGACTCGAACCCGCGACCTGATGATTAAGAGTCATATGCTCTACCAACTGAGCTAAGGATGCGGGACAAAAATACGCAAATTGGAAAAAGTTTCAAAGGTGGAATTAGTTCAAATTTTGTGTGCTGTATAAACTCTTATAAAAATTCGATCATATTTGTTTGGTGAGGAAGGAAAAAATTCTTCAGCTATAAATGGCTGAAAAATAAAAAAAACCGCCGGGTACAATTTTACAATCGTTACTCCGGCGGTTTACAAATCTAAAATATTATTTCTCTTACAAAGCTATTTTAATATTACCATCTTCTTAGTTTCTGAATATTTCCCAACGGTTAACTTGTAAAAATAAACGCCGCTCGAAAGCCTTGAGGCATTAAAATTAACTTCATAATTCCCGGCAGGTTTATATTCATCAACTAATGTTACAATCTCACTTCCAAGTTCATCGTAAACTTTAAGATTAACAATTGATTCGTTAGCTAACGGGTGATGATTAGTGATTTGCGGAATTATAAATTTTATTTTGGTTACAGTGTTAAACGGATTTGGGTAATTCTGTTCCAACCTAAATCCCTTGACAGTGTTTGCAATTTGTTCAACAACAGTTACGGTGCTGTACAACTTTCTCTCGTATGCGCCGTTACCGTGTGTTGCAACTTTAATGCTGCTGTTTGAAGGCGACATCGCTAAATCCATAACAATTACCGCCTCCGGCAAACCATCACTATAACTATTCCAGTTTAACCCGCCATCGGTAGAAAGATATACTCCGAGATCGTTGCCAACATAAACATGATCCGGGAAATCATAATCCACAGCAACTGCGTTTGTTGGAACATCAGGCAAACCGGTGCCAACGTCATGCCATGTTTGTCCGTAATCTGTTGTTTTAAAAATATGCGATGTTTCAAAGCCGCTGAAAACTATATACGCTTTTGCTTCATCCACGGGGTCAACAACAATATCCATCGGATACCTGTCTGGTAAACTGCCGGTAATGTTTGTCCAGTTAACTCCTCCATTTGTTGATACAAAAACTTTACCCCGGCTGCGCACCGGTGCAGTGGCGGCGTACACTACATTATCATTAAAAATGGGGAGTGCCATAGCGAGAAATGGATTGTTATCGAGCGTTTGCGAATTAATCTTTACCCATGCCTGAGCGCCGTTTGTAGTTTTAAAAATATTCGTTCTGCCGGCATACAAAGTTTGATGATTTGCATAACTTATTACATATGGTGCTACAAAACCTGCTTCACCGTTGTCATTTGGCGCTGCATAAAAAAAGCTTACGCCGCCGTTAGTTGATTTATTTATATTTCCATACTGCGATGAGCCATAAAGAATACTATTATTTGTTTGGTCAATTGCTGTCCATGCGCCGTCACCCCCTATTACGCGTCTCCATGCGTTTGTTCCCTGAAAAATAGCACTTCCGTTATCCTGCAATCCTCCCATTGCCAAAAGGGAGTCATCTAATGATGCCGAGAAACCGTTATAAAATTGCTGTGTCTGGTAGCCGCCGTTTCTTCCTTCAAAGGTTTCACCGGCATCTGTTGTACAGAAAATACCGCCATCGTTACCAAAATAAACTACGTTAGGGTTTGTGGGGTGCCATGCAATTGCATGATGATCGGCATGCGAATAATCCGGCGGACCTTCCGGTTCACCAGGCTGCGTTACTCCGAAAAACCAATTGAACCAATAAGATTTTCGAATAGAATTTGAACCGCCGTCGGTTGATTTAAACACATCAACACCAGCAGTTAAAACAATACTCGAATCGAAAGGGTGGACACCCACAAAATGTGCAAACCAGCCCTGGTAAGTTGCGTAATCTATCGTGGAAACAACTGCCCATGTGCTGCCGAAGTTTGTAGACTTGCATAAATTTGTACCTGCGCCTGTGTAATCTCCAAAACCAATGCTTGCATAAATTAAATTGGGGTTTGCTCTGTAAACATTAAACAAAACTTTTCCGCCGTAGTTCGAAGGAAGCCCTGCAGTAATTTTTACCCAGCTATTTCCATAGTTTGATGATCTATAAATACCCGTGCCGATGCTTGAGAGGTTGCCGCATGCAATAACTACCTGGTTTGTATCAAGCGGGTTGATGATAATATCTGTAACCATAATTGTGTTGTTTACGGTTATCCAAGTTTTGCCGCCATCAAGCGAACGCATCGTTCCTTCCGATGTACCTGCCCAAATAGAGTTGGGGTTTAGCGGATTTAATTTAATTACCTCTACTCCTCGCCGTTGGTCTTGTGTCCAATCGAGTGATTTGCTCCAGGCTGCGCCTCCGTTGGTTGTTTTTAAAATACCAATACCATAGCTCCCCCTTGTAGCCCGCACAGTAACCCCGCCGGTGGACTGTTGATAACCATAAACTTCACCTGTACCGATGTATATTATATTTGTATCTGTTGGGTTGATGGCTATTGCCCCTACACTTTTTACAGGGTAACCTGTTGTAATTCTTTCCCAAGCCATAGCTCCTTTACCTTCGGTAAAACTTCTCCACAAACCGCCGCTTGCGGCTCCGGCAAAAATTGTCGAGGGGTTTTGCGGGTTTATTTCAATTGCTATTGTTCTTCCGCCGATGTTATGCGGACCTATACTTTTCCAACCGTCAGTCATTCCTTCAATAGAATTATTTTTATTAAGCTTTGCAGATGTGTATGCTTTGTAATATGCTTGTCCCAAAATATCATCAAATGGATAAGCCCGCTGATTTGTCCACATTTGAAGGGATGCTAAAGCCCCCGATGTTTTGACAGGTTTAGGTTTTTCAAAATCATTAAAAAGATAAACCGAAAAAATAAACGAGGCAATAGTTATTGCAAATGGAAAAAGTAGTTTTGTAGTTTTCATAAAAACAGATTAAGTTTTGGATACGAAAATTTATAACACACTTGTAAGGAAAGCAAATAATAAATTGATTATGTTATCCTCAAAAATGGTCGGCTGGAAAGAAATATTTTCTATCAATTTTGTTAGAATGAAAAAACATAAAGCAGATGAGAGGCAATTTTGTCCTTATCTGTATTAAGTAGTTATAGCAAGCAGCCGGTTTAATAATCAATTTAAGCCGGCGGCTATTAGTTTAACTTATGTTTACTCTTGTGCAGCCCATGGGTTTTTGTCGGTATTCCACATTTCCGCTTTTATTTTTAATCCGTCATCTGTTTTCTGCCAGACAGTTATATATTTTCCGTTATCTTTAGCCGGTTCTTTCATTCCGATAATTTCCATAGACATTTCAAAATTTCCAATTTCAACATAAAACTCCCCTTCACCAAAAACATCAAGAGTGGTAACCTTAAAACCGATAACTTTCGATGCGTTTTTGCTTTCTTCCGTGGCTGCTATTATTCCCTGCTTTCCTTTTATTATTGGGTTATAACTCGGAAGAGAAACAGCGTCATCCATATACATTTTGTTTATATAGGAATAATCATTTTGGAGCATGCCTGCAGCCATTTTGTCGTTCAGCGTTTGTATTTCAGTTTTAACAGCGTCCAATTCCTGTGCAGACAGGGATGAGGAAAAAAGAATAACAGTAAAAAACATCAGCACAGCGGAAATTATTTTTTTCACAAAACCTCCAATAAAAAGTATTATAGAATTAGTTCACAATTAAATCAAATGAGTAAATCTGTAGATAAATATATAAGTTCGTTCTAAAAAGTACAAATACTTTAAATGTAATCCCGCGAAAGAGGGAAGATCATTCAAGTACGCAAGGTTTCAGATTCCCGTTTTCATGGGAATGACCTTTTTAGAGTGAGCGCATATATAAAGTTTGAATGAGGTCGGAAACAGTGTTGTAATAAAATCAGGTATTGCAAAATTCTGCGAAATAGATTTGAAT
>JAIOIM010000043.1 GCA_019912505.1 Ignavibacteriaceae bacterium | reverse complement strand
CTTTTTAATAACCTATTTTATTTTTTTCATAAAGTTCCTTACCCTATCCCGATCGATGGCGTTATTCCACTTGCCCTCATATTTAAAATATGATCCGATTATCAGTGCATCGCAGTATTCAAAAAACTGCGCTGCATTTTCGGGTGTAATGCCTGAGCCCGCAAGCACTGGAATATTTACGTTTTCTTTTACCGCTTTAATTTCTTCTAACGAAGGCTTAGCACCAGTGCTGCTGCCTGTAATTATAACTCCATCGCTAAGAAAAAATTGAGCGGCTTTTGCGGTGTCAACAATGTCAGTATCGGCGGTAATAGAATGCGAACTGTGTTTCTTTTTTATATCCGTAAAAACTTGAACATCATCAGCGCCGATCTGTTTTCTGTAGCGGAGTATTTCTCCCGCGTCTGAGTTAAAAATTCCTTCATCGGCAACATGTGCAAATACAAAACCCTCAGCCCGTATAAAATCAGCACCGGCAGAGTGTGCCGCCGCAAGTGCATCTTTGTTGGCACCTGCAAGAATTTGAATACCGCATGGTATTTCTAATTCCTTTTTTATCTCATAAAGAATAATGCTCATTAACGAAGTAATTTCTGGTCCAACATTTCTGTTGAGGTAAGGTATATCGTGCATGTTTTCTATCATCACGCCATCGAGCCGGAGTGAGTGGTAAAGTGCGGCTTCGGTTTTTGCTTTTTCAATTATTTCCTTTACACTGCCGGAATAATTAGGGGTGCCCGGGAGCGCGGCAACATGTATCATTCCGATGATAGATTTATTTAGTTTAAATGTGCTCATTAATTATAATTAGTTCCTTTCCTCTCCAGGTTGAGAGAATTTTTGCAAATTTACTATATTAACATACAAAACTTATTCTGACTTGCGTAAAAAACAAAAATATGAAGGCGAAATAAAATTATTTGAGTTACAAGTTATCGAAGGCGGACTTTTATGAATATAAGAACAAAACAAATCCTTTTTTGGGCTCCTCGTGTTTTATCAATTTTCTTTGCGCTTTTTGCATCACTTTTTGCGTTAGACGTTTTTAACAACGGCTATAATTTGGGGAATACCCTTCTCGTATTAGCAATTCATCTAATTCCCACTGTCATTCTTATTGCGGCTATAGTTATTG
>JAIOIM010000369.1 GCA_019912505.1 Ignavibacteriaceae bacterium | reverse complement strand
CCGTTAAAAGAAAGATCAATTTTGCCTGGCTTTTTGTTAAGGAATTTCATTCTTACCTGTTTAAGGTTAAGTATTATTTCCGAAACGTCTTCAACAACACCTTCAATAGTTGTAAATTCGTGAAGCACTCCGCTAAATTTAACCGAAACAATTGCTGCGCCGGTAAGCGATGAAACCAATACTCTGCGTAATGAATTTCCTAAAGTAACTCCAAAACCTCTTTCTAAAGGCTGGAGAAAAAATCTGCCAAAAGTATTTGAATAACTCGATTCATCTAACACAACAGCATCCGGTATCTTTATATTTGATACGCTCATTTATCAATCCTCTTTTAGTAAAAAAATTATATTCTATTTCGAATAAAGCTCAACAACCAATTGTTCGCTGGCATTTAGAGGAACATCGGCTCTTTCCGGCACTTGAGCAAACGTACCGGTTAAAGAAGCCTTATCTACCGATAGCCAGTTGTAAGTGCTATCTTTAACTCGTTTGAGAGAATTATGAATCATATCGAGCTTTTTGCTCTTATCTTTTATTTTAATTACATCACCAGGGGATAGGAGGTAAGATGCAATATCAACAAGTCCATCATTAACAATTATATGTCTATGACTAATTAACTGGCGTGCCTGGCTGCGTGATGCCGCGAAACCAAGACGGAAAACAACATTATCTAATCTGCTCTCCAAAATTTTAATTAAGTTTTCGCCGGTAATTCCTTTAGTTCTATTCGCTTTTTCAAAATAATTTCTAAACTGAGTTTCTAACAATCCGTAAATACGTTTAATTTTTTGTTTTTCACGAAGCTGAATACCATACTCGGAAACTTTAGCACGGCGCGAAAGACCATGCTGCCCGGGAGGATAATTTTTATTTTCAATAGGACATTTGTCGGTATAACATTTTGTCCCTTTTAGAAAAAGCTTTTGTCTCTCTCTTCTACATAATTTACAAACTGAATCTGTATATCTTGCCATTTACTTCATATCTCCGATAATTTAAACTCTTCTTTTCTTAGGCGGTCTGCAGCCGTTGTGCGGAATAGGCGTAACATCTCTAATAGAGCTTACTTCAAGACCGGCAGTATTTAATGCGCGTATTGCAGCTTCGCGCCCAGAACCGGGACCTTTTACAAAAACTTCAATGCGTCTCAGACCCAAATCATAAGCTTCCTTAGCTGCGGCTTCTGCCGATACCTGTGCGGCAAACGGTGTATTTTTTCTGGAACCTTTAAAGCCGTTTTTACCGGCAGAAGACCAGGAAATAGTATTTCCGTAAATATCAGTAATTGTAACCAATACGTTGTTAAAAGTAGCTTTTATGTGCGCTACTCCATTAGCATCTACGTGAGCTTTTTTCTTTGCTTTTTTTGTTGCTTTAGCCAAATTTTTATAACCTCCGAGTTATCTAAACTTTATTTCTTAGATGGTGCTTTTTTCTTTCCTGCAACGGTTTTTCTCTTGCCTTTGCGGGTACGCGAATTTGTACGTGTTCTCTGACCGCGTGCGGGTAATCCTCTTCTATGGCGAAGACCACGATACGCACCAACGTCCATTAATCTTTTTATATTTTGCTGCACTTCGCTGCGAAGCGCACCCTCTACTTTATAATCGGACTGCAATACTGCTCTTATCTGGGCAATTTCTTCATCGTTAAGCTCGTGAACTCTTTTATCAGGGTTTACTGTGGCTTTTTCTAAAACAGATGAAGCAATCTCCGGGCCTACTCCATAGATATACTGAAGACCATATAATACTTTTTTATTTTTGGGTAAATCTACACCAGCTATACGAGCCAATTATATTCTCCTTACTTTTAAAATTAACCTTGACGTTGTTTGTGTTTTTTGATTTTACAAATAACTCTAACCACGCCCTTGCGTTTTATTACTTTGCAGTTATCGCAAATCTTTTTAACAGATGCTCTTACTTTCATTGCTGCTCCGCTATTTGTACCGGTAGGTAATCCTACCTTTTGTTAAATCATAAGGCGATAATTCAATTGATACTTTATCGCCAACCAATATTTTTATAAAGTGCATTCTCATCTTGCCCGAGATATGTGCTAATATCTCGTGTCCATTGTCTAACTTCACTTTAAAGTGAGCGTTTGGCAATGTCTCGGTAACTACACCATCTACTTTAATCGGGCCTTGTTTTGACATTTAATTTGTCGTTAATATTTCTGGTTTACCGTTAGTTACTAAAATCGTATGTTCAAAATGTGCAGAAGCTGACCCGTCTGCTGTTAAAACAGTCCAGCCGTCTTTTCCGGTTACTACGGCATATTTGCCAGCATTAACCATCGGTTCAATTGCAAGCGTCATACCCCTCTTTAATTTTGGTCCGGTTCCCTTTTTTCCATAATTTGGAATTGAAGGATCTTCGTGAAGGTATTTACCAACACCGTGACCACATAAATCTCTTACAATACTAAAACCGTTTGCTTCTACATAATGCTGAACAGTTGCCGAAATATCGTGTAATCTTCCATTTTCAACAGCCTGCTCAATTCCAAGATAGAGAGATTTTTCGGTTACATCCATCAGCCTTTGCTTTTCTTCAGAAATTGTTCCGACAGCAACAGATAATGCGGCATCGCCAAAGTAACCGTTTTTTACAACACCTACATCGATAGATATTATATCACCTTCTTTAAGAACAATGTTTCCCGGTATTCCGTGCACTACTTCATCATTTAGTGAAGTACATATTGAACCGGGAAAACCTGCCGCCCCGCCCTGAGAATATCCTTTAAATGCGGGAATGGCACTATTACTTAAAATATAATCTTCAGCCATTTTATCAAGTTCGCCGGTTGTTACACCGACTCTAACATTTGCCTTACAAAGCTGAAGTGTTTCTGCAACAATTTTACAGCTTTCTCTTATAAAATCAATTTCTTTTTTTGTCTTTATGTAAATCACAATAAAAACTTAACGGCGTCCTTTTAGTTTACCGGCTTTCATAAATCCATCATAATGTCTCATCAATAAATGAG
>JAIOIM010000368.1 GCA_019912505.1 Ignavibacteriaceae bacterium | reverse complement strand
AAAAAAATATAGTGAACAAATCTTATCAGGCATTCCTATTTTGCAGATGGTAAAGAAGAATAATATGATTAGAGTAATAATTTTATTTTAGACGTGATACGATTATATTGATGCGGTTTAAAAAATTAAATATTTTGTTTTACGCCGGGCAGGATGATGGTGCGGCAAATGAAAACACCGGAACAGCTTTTTTGATGAATAAGAATAACATATACTGGTTGATGCAGCTTTCAGGCTGGATTCTCTTCACAATATTAAATCTTCTTGCTCTCGCGGTTTTCGGTAAAAATACATATCATGATTATTTTACGTGGGCTTTTGTTTGTTTTACCGGTCTTGCATTTACCCACATATACCGAGGCTATCTTAAAAAAAATAATTGGTACACGCTTTCATTAAAAAAAATGGTAGCGCGTGTGGTTTCATCAAGCGTAATTATTGGAACCGCAATGTATATTTTCGGCTTTATGTTTAACTATGCCATTGGTGGTTTTAATGCCGGAGAATATAGAATTGTAAACACCGTGTTTACGGCGATGAATTTGAGTTTTGTAATTTTTTTCTGGTCGCTTATTTATTTTTCCGCTCATTTTTTTGAAAACTATAAACGTGTTGAAATTGAATCGCTTATTTGGGAAGCAGCTGTAAAAGATTTTGAATTGAAAACCCTAAAGTCGCAGCTTAACCCCCATTTTATGTTTAATGCTATGAACTCTATACGCGCATTAATTGAAGTTGAGCCGAAAAAAGCGCAAACCGCATTAACAAAGCTTTCAAATCTGCTGCGCTATTCACTAAAGATGGAACGAACCGAAACAGTGCCGCTTGAAGAGGAAATAAAAACAGTTGCAGATTATCTCGAACTCGAATCAATTCGATATGAAGAGAGGCTTACCTATTCAATAAATGTAGACCCGCTTTCGGCAAAAATAGAACTGCCGCCGATGATGGTGCAGACACTTGTGGAAAACGGAATCAAACATGGCATTTCAAAAAAGACACAAGGGGGAAAAATTTTTGTAAATTCGCACATAGCAAATTCAATGCTGATTATTCAAATAAGAAACAGCGGAAGAATTAGTGAGGAAGATATAAAACACTCAAAAGGTTTTGGGATTAGCAATACCAAACACCGGCTGAATCTTCTTTATGGAGAAAATGCAAGTTTTACAATAAACAACACCGCAGAAGATGAGGTTCTTGCGGAAATTAAATTACCTACAGGAGGCAAGATAAATGAAAGCACTTATTATAGATGACGAACGGCTTGCACGTGTTGAACTGCGCCGACTGCTCGAACCCTACAAAGATATAGAAATTATAGGCGAGGCTGTTAATGCGGATGACGCAATAAGCAAAATAACCGAACTTAACCCGGATCTTATTTTCCTCGATATTCAAATGCCGGGCAAAAACGGATTTGAAATGTTAGAACAGCTTGACGGCGTTCCCACGGTTATTTTTACAACGGCTTATGATGAGTACGCGCTAAAAGCTTTTGAGTATAATGCCATTGATTATCTTCTCAAACCAATTGAGCCTAAACGGCTTGAAGATACTGTAAAAAAGCTGCTCGAAAAAAATAGGAAAGAAGAAGTACGACAATCCGAACTACCGATTTTGCGCGAAGACGACCAAGTGTTTGTAAAAGATGGCGAGCGCTGCTGGTTTGTTAAACTTACTACTGTAAAACTTTTTGAATCGGAAGGCAATTACGTACGCCTTCATTTTGACGACCACAAACCATTAATACTCCGCACTCTTAATTATCTAGACGAACGGCTTGACGATAAAACATTTTTTCGCGCAAACCGAAAACATATAATTAACCTAAAGTGGATTGAAAACATTGAGCCATGGCTTAACGGTGGATTGCTTGTAAAACTTAAAGGCGGTTTTAAAATTGAAGTAAGCCGCAGACAGGCAATCAAATTTAAAGATATGTTAAGTTTATAAATTAATTTTACACCGGCGTTAAAAAAAACGCCGGTCGAAAAATCGATAACCTGGCACATCCTTTATCTCAAGTATTTTATAAAAGCACCTGAGC
>JAIOIM010000367.1 GCA_019912505.1 Ignavibacteriaceae bacterium | reverse complement strand
ATGTTCCGCTGGCAACCTTATTGTTGCTGTTGTTATCCCCGTTCCATCTTACTTCATATGACCCGGCTTTTTGTTCTGAGCGAATTAAAGTTTTTATTTCTCTCCCCAGCATATCGTAAATTTTTATATTTACAAATGAGTTGACCGGAATGGAGTACTTTATTGTAGTTGATGGGTTAAACGGATTTGGATAATTCTGCTCAACTGCAAATTCTGAAGGTAATATATTTTCATCCTCAACGCCCGTTGTATTATCAACAGAAAAGTTTTCGGTTTTTGAATAAGCCGAATAATTGCCTCCGGTATCTTTCGAACGAACACGCCAATAATAGGTACTGTTGGGAGCTAAATTATCAGCTATGTAAGCAAGGTCGCTGAAATCATCAAATACCATCGAATTAAGAAAATTAGAATTATCCGAAATATTTAATTCATACTTCAATGAGGTTGTCGGCGAATTTATAAACCAGGATAGCTCCGGAGAACTTGTGGATATTGAAATTCCATTTACCGGACTACCTAATAGCGGCGCCATTGGAGCAAAGCCCGAATATGCGTAGAACGTATACGTTGGGGATGGTGCCGAATAATTTCCGTTTAATTCTGATCTAACACTCCATGTATAAGTTGCCCCAGGAGTCAATGGAGTATACACATAGGAAGTGGTGAGATTTGCCGGTGCAACAACACCTCCATTTACTGTAACTTCATAAGTGTAGCCTAAAGTTGGACCATTAACATACCAGGATAGCTGTTGATTAGTACCGTAGACCGTTGTTCCATTTAATGGCCATGATTGTATAGGAGTATTTGCTCCTGCTGTTCCGAAAGTTGAAAATGATTCTTCTGCCGTCCAAGCTGAAGGAGGATTAATACCATCAGCTGACCTTACCCGCCAGTAATAATTTGTAGCCCAACTTAATGGAACATTATCTAGAAGAAATACATTGGGTAGCGTGGTACCAAATATTGGATCGCCGTTTAATATTGGAGTTGTCGTTTGGAACTGAACTTCATAATACAAACCAGTACTATTTCCGTTTACATACCACATTAAGTCTGTGTCGGATGCATAAACAACCGTACCACCCTTAGGCCAAGAAATTATTGGCACTACCGGAACTACAGCTGTATTGGCAATGGAGAATGATTCAGTGGCAGACCAGGCAGAAGGCGGATCTACACCATTGTCTGAGCGAACACGCCAGTAAACCACCTGCCCGGCAGTTAGAACTGGTAATGCATGATTTGTTACAGCTAAAGGAGAGACAAGAACCTCATCTCCGTCAAAAGTATTATCAATAAGATTATATTGTAAATCAAAAGTCAATCCAACGCTGTTGCTATTTAGGTACCAATAAAGTGTTGGTGTAGTATTATAAATCTCTGCGCTGCCAATTGGCCAAGATGGTATTGGTACAGTTGCTGCAACCGGAGGCGGTGTAGTGAATGAGTTGATGGCAGAAAAAGCAGATTCGTTGCCAACTTCTTTTATTGATTTTACTCTCCAGTAATAGGTAGTACTGAAGGCTAACCCTCCCAATAGATAGGAAGTAGTACCAGGGACAAGGATATTCACGGTAGTTGCCCCTGCTAAAACCGGACTTGTTCCATGTTCAATAACATAAGTTAAGTCATTGCCAAAGTAATTAGCATACCACCTTAAATCGATGCTCAAGCCTTGAATTGTGGACGCATCTGATGGGAATGTTAAAACCGGAACGGGTGGTGTTACAACGCCCGATAAAGAAACAACAAATTTTCTTACATCTGACCAGGAACTAGAACCTGCTCCATTGGTTGCTTTTACTCTCCAGTAATATGGAGAACCTTTATCAAGAGCAGTTAGAATAGAGTAAGAAGTTGCCGCTATTCCTACAAGATTTGACGCCGCGGGAACGAAATAAAATGTTGGATCAGGGGTTACCTGAAGTGAATATGTTAAATCAATAGTAATCGGTGCACTCGCATTCCATACTAATGTGGGAAATTGATCAACTACTTCATCTGCAATCGGTGAATTTAAAGTAGGTTTCGATGGTGCAGGCAAAGCCCCGGTAGTAAATTGAAATGCAGCAGACCAAGCTGACGGCACCGGTAAAGTTTCTTTTATACGCCAATAATAGGTTGTGCTATAGGCTAACGAAAAAGGGATTAAATAGGAATTGGCTGGATTGTTAACAGCACTCCATACCAGTGATGAAAAATCGGCATTATCGTCGATCTCCATATCGTAATGTGTTCCGGTATTCGTCCAATCTAATGTAGGCGTTACTGAAACACCTGTAGCACCATCTGCCGGTGTTTGTAAAACCGGCTGTGCAAGTGTCATTATGCTACCCGCAATGAACACAAGCAAAACAATAAAAAATAATTTAACTCTCATATAGTCCTCACTTGAAAGAATAATAAAT
>JAIOIM010000366.1 GCA_019912505.1 Ignavibacteriaceae bacterium | reverse complement strand
ATCATAAACTGTCCGGTTAAACAAATCCTGAGGGTTGTATAAAGTTCCAGGGAAGTCAGAATTAAACTTTGAAGTCATAGTAGATTGCAACGCTTTTTTACCGGATAATACTTCGTAGTATAATGCTTCGCTGTAGCTTGCAAATCCTTCGTTTAGCCAGACATCTTGCCACGTCTTAGGTCCGACAGCATCTCCAAACCATTGATGCGCCAGTTCGTGAACATAAATATCTTCAAAAAAGTTTCTCCCGCTAACAAAGTTCGAACCAATGCCGGTAATAGTCTGATGCTCCATTGCACCGAGCTGCCAAAGAAACTCCGCTACACCATATTTTTCTTTTATAAACGGATATTCCCCGAATAATTTTGAAAATATTTCTATCATCTTGCGGTGCCCTCGGAAATCTATTTTTGCCTCTTTTATATGATTCGGGAGGCAATAATAATCGAGAAGCATTGTGTCTTTATTTGCTGAGATGTAAAGATCGGTAAAGTTATAATAGTTTGATGAATAAATTGAAATTAAATATGTGGAAATGGGATAAATTGTTTTCCATGAATAAGTTTTTCTGCCGCTCTCTTTCGTTTCGGTAATACCGTTAAAAATTCCGTTTGAGATTGAAGTTTTGCCGCTGTCGTTTGTTATGTGGATGTCCATCAAAACTTTGTCATCGGGTCTGTCATTGCACGGAAACCAGGTTGAAGCATAGTTTGGTTCATTTAAAGTATAAATTAAACTTTGCCCGCTAACTTCGCCGAATACAAAAGATGCCAGCCCTCCCCTTTTTGGTGTGCCGCTATACTCGACTACAATTTTAAATGTATCTTTAACGGGAATATCGAGGGGTACTTTTAACAATGTTCCTTTTAAGAAAAACTTATTCTGTTTGCCGTTAAATTGAAGCGAAGAGATTTTCATGTTGTCATAAAAGTTCAAAAAAACAGTATCGGCAGGTAACCCAATAACTCTTCCCGTAATTATTGTTTTTCCATTTATCGTTCTTTCATCAGGGAACAAATCAACGGTAATATCATAATGGATAATATCTTGATTATACTGTTTATCAACAATATAACCTGTCGGTTGAGAAGTATATAAATCGGCAGATGCTAAACTTTTTAATTCTTTATTTGTTTCCTTTGCATACTTCACCCCGCTAATTATCGGCGAGTTGCCAATCTTCAAACCTAAAAGAAAAAATAATAGGAATAGTATAAGTCCGATTGCTGCGCTATATGATTTCATAACTAATCTAACTTTTCAACTGCCCTTTGTAGTTGTTGTTCCGGGGCATGTTTAATTTAATTTGCAAGTAAATTATAAAGTGATGCCGTAAATTAATAATTTCTTAAATTGCCAAACAATTCATAATTGAATATATTAAAGCAGATGCTTTAATAAAAATGAGGGGCAGACAGGTAATAAACCACCTGTTAAAGAAATGTCGTTTCTTTTCATCTGTCTTTCAAATCTTTTTAATTGTTTTATATCATCAAATCAACTTTTATGGTTTGATGAACAAGTTTGAAAAATATTATTAGGTAGATAATTTTAGGAGATTAATATGGCTCTTCCAGGTTCTTCAATATTACGCGATACAATTACTATGCTATTGGCAGGCGGACAGGGGGAACGTCTTTTTCCGTTAACCAAATTACGCAGCAAACCTGCCGTACCATTCGGCGGAAAGTACAGAATTATTGATTTTGCACTTTCAAATTGTCTTAACTCAGGCTTGCGTAGAATTTATGTACTAACCCAGTATAAATCAGATTCGCTAAACCAGCATTTATATGAAGCCTGGAGTATTTTTAACCCCGAACTCGGTGAGTTTATTTATTCGGTACCGCCGCAAAGAAAGATAAATAACGACTGGTACCTTGGCACATCAAACGCTATT
Source organism: Ignavibacteriaceae bacterium (assembly GCA_019912505.1). Classification (GTDB taxonomy): domain Bacteria; phylum Bacteroidota; class Ignavibacteria; order Ignavibacteriales; family Ignavibacteriaceae; genus CG2-30-36-16. The sequence continues at coordinate 2,585 of JAIOIM010000366.1, read as the reverse complement.
TATCAAAATTTGAATTTATTTTCATCGGACAAAAAAGCAAAATGGGTACTTGTACTCAGCGGCGACCATATTTATAAAATGGATTATCTGAGAATGCTTCAACATCATGTAGATTCAAAATCAGATCTTACCCTCGCATGTATAGACGTCCCAAAAGAAGAAGCTCATCGCTTTGGAATTGTTGGGATTGATAATGAATACAATGTAGCTTCGTTTTTAGAAAAACCATCGAAGCCGCCGGTTATACCTGACGATCCTGAGAATTCTTTTGTAAACATGGGCATTTATGTTTTTAACGCCGAAAAATTAAAAGATATATTTCATGAAATGGAATCAAAAAAAATAAAATCGCATGATTTTGGGCAGCATGTTATTCCATTCATACTTAACTCCGGCATGAGTATTAAAGCCTACAAGTTTTATGACGAAAACAAAAAAGAAAGACCCTACTGGAAAGACATCGGGACAATAGATAGTTACTTTGAAGCAAGTATGAACCTGATAAGTGTAACGCCCGATTTTAACTTTTATGATTTTGACTGGCCTATGAGAGCCTATCAGCATCAGTTTCCACCGGCAAAAACAGTATCTCACGAAGGAGAAAGAGTAGGTAGATCACTAAATTCACTCATCTGTGATGGCTCTATTGTTTCCGGCGGTTTGGTTGAACGCTCACTTTTAGGTCCGGGTGTAAGAGTGAATAGTTTTGCTTATGTAACCGATTCCATTATTATGGACTATTGCAATATCGGCAGGCATGCAAGAGTACGCCGTGCAATAATTGATAAAGGAGTAAATGTTCCGGAGGGTTACGAAATAGGCTTTGACCTTGAGGGTGATAAGAAAAAATTTACAGTAACCGAGAGCGGCATTGTTGTAATTTCAAAGGGACAGGTTTTAACTGCTTAGAAGAAAATATTTTGTTTTGCTCAAGTTTGCCGCTTCATATTGTAAACCGTTAAAACGGTTACTATTCTTTATTTTTCGTGCTAACCCACGACTTAAGTCGTGGGTTAATGGGAAAAAATCTTATTTTTATAACCGCTTCACCTGCGTCAGAAGCGTGACGACTTTTAAAATCAGTATCACAAAGCGGTCAACTTGAGTTATTTTTATACAAATGATGATATAATATTCGTAAAGTAAACTTGATATAAACTTTTTTGTAATTATGGCATTGAATGAACTGTTAGAAGTCAAACTAAAAAATTTACCGTCAAATCCCGGCATTTATCAATTTAAAAACGATAAGGGAAAAATTATTTATGTCGGTAAGGCAAACAATTTACGCAGCAGGGTTCGTAGTTATTTTCAAAGTAATATAACAAACGCAAAAACTGCTGCGCTTGTATGCAAAATTGTTGATCTTGAACTTATTGTAACCGATAACGAGATTGAAGCGCTCGTTCTTGAAAATAATTTAATTAAGCAATACAAACCCCGCTACAATGTCAATTTAAAAGATGACAAATCATACCCCTATATAAAAATTACAAAAGAGCCATTTCCCCGCATCTACCCGACACGCAGATTAGTGAAAGACGGGTCACGATATTTTGGACCATACACGGATGTAAAAAATATGAAATCTTCTTTGAGGATGATAAACCAAATCTTCAAAATAAGAAGTTGTAAATTGAACATAACTCAGGAAAGTATAGCTAAAAAGAAATTCAAAGTGTGCCTTGATTACCATATAAAAAAATGCGACGGTCCCTGCGAAGGCTTGGTAACCGAACGGGAATATAATGATATGGTTGATGAAGTAGTTAAAACATTAAAAGGGAAAACCGATGACCTTATAAAAGATTTAAAGAAAAAAATGGAAGTTAACGCCTCATCATTGGAATTTGAAAAAGCTGCCGGAATAAGAGATAAGTTAGAACATCTCGAGGCGTTATCTTCAAAACAAAAAATTGTTAGCACCGATTTTTTAGACAGGGATATAATGGCGGTTGCTTATGAAGGAAAAGACTCCGCTTGTTCAATTTTTAACATCCGCGGCGGTAAATTAGTCGGTAAAAAACAGCTTCATCTTTCAATAGAACTCGAAGAGGAAAAAGCAAATATATACAGCGCCGCAATAAAATTTTATTACTCAGAGTATGTGGATATTCCTTCCGAGCTTATAATTGAAACGGAACCAGCCGACATTGATACTCTTACCAAATGGCTGACTAACAGATCAAACCGCAAAATAAAAATTTTTGTACCTCAGCGCGGTGAATTAAAATCGCTGATAAAAATGTGCGGCGATAACGCTAATTTCCAATTAAAAGAAATTCAATTGCAAAAGATGAAAAGCCAGGGGCATGTTCCGTACGCTGTAGCGGCGCTTCAGCGCGATTTGCGATTAAAAGATTTGCCAAAAAAAATTGAATGTTTTGATATTTCGAACCTACAGGGAAGCGATACTGTTGCAAGTATGGTTGTGTTTGAAGACGGGAAACCGAAAAAAAGTTTGTACAGAAAATTTATTATTAAAGATGTTACCGGACCGGATGATTTTGAAAGTATGCGCGAAGTAATTAGGCGGCATTATGGAAGGCTGCGGGATGAAAATCAATCGCTGCCCAATTTAATTA
>JAIOIM010000365.1 GCA_019912505.1 Ignavibacteriaceae bacterium | reverse complement strand
GAATAATATTTTTTTGAATTTGAATAATCTTTTTTTGAATAATAAAGCCAGCCGAGACGAAGATTAAAAAGGTAATTACTTTTATAATCGTTATAAACTTTCAGAAGCTCGTCAATAGCTGCCTTGTAATCGCCGCTTTTTTCTTTATTGATTGAACTGTTAAAAGCTTTTATGCTCGTCTGGGAATCTTGCGACATCATAGTTGCAGCAAAAAATATTAGTATAGCCGCTATGGAAGTAAAACTTATTAAATAATAATTTTTCATTGGGTTTCCTCGTTAATTATTTTCTTTGTACTAAAAATCCTTTTATTGTTTTCATAAAACTCAAATCCTTCAATGCCGTTATCAGGGTCTATTTTTAATTCCCCCGAAAACTTTCTTGAATAGAATGAAAAGATACTCGAACCTCTTGCTTCAATATCTGCCCTGATTGTATAGCTTGTAGCGTCTTCCGGTTGTTCTGCATAAGTAAAACTTCCCTTGGCTTTAAGCATCTCACCGAAGAATAGAAAAAATTCTGAGGCGTAGCGTACCCAGCTCGTTGGAAGGTGTGCTATTGAATATTCATCATTCCAATGTAAAGCCTGCTGATAACAGAGTGGAACACGCAGGGCAAGCAGATAAAAATAATATAGGGCTGATTTTTTATTTCCGACATAGGATGTTAAATAAAATACTTTGTCCGTTTGGTAAAGCACAACTATATCGCCTTCGGATGATTCGATATACTTGTCGCTGTTCATATTAATTTTAACTTCCCACTCTTCTATTTTATTCTCGCCTTCTACTTCATATTCAAACTTAAACTTCTCACCGTAGCGCATTAAAAAGGCGTTATTAATTGTTTTGTGTATTTCAACATTTCTAACAATTTCACCCTCTTTGGGGTAAGTAAATGTTTTAAGTTCATACCGGTCATCTTTACTTACTATAAAATGAGCAAACGGAAACTCGAATGTTTTTTCGCCGAGTTTATCGCTTGTTTGAAATTGAAAATGAATGTGTGGATAAGGCGAGCGACCACTGTTTCCGCATTTACCAATGATGTCGCCCTTTTTTACTTTATCGCCTTCACTTAATTTTATCGAATCGGCTTCGAGGTGAGATATTGCGCTGAACAAACCGTGCTCGTGTTTTAAAATTATGGTGTTGCCCCAATTTTTACGAATGTTAACATCACCAATTTTATTATCGGGGATTGAGGCAATTACTTTTACAACTTCCCCGTCTAATGCCGCTGCTATCGGGAGGCTAAAACAAAAGTAATCGGTCAACAAGTCGCCATCGTTACTGTATTGTTTTTTCTTTTCGTCAACTACAACAAAATCCCACGCGTACTTCCAATCATCTTTATGTGTGTGTTTTCCTTCAAAGCCTTGATTAATAAACCACTCGCCAAAAAACGGAAACTCGGGAAACAAATATTTAAATTTATCAAAGCGTGCTTTACGCTGATTGTGGTAATAAAGATTTTCTTCCGGTGACCCGGGTTTAAAATAGAGAAGCACAAGGTCGGTTTGTTCTTTTCTGAATTTCAAACTATAAATTGCTGTAAGCACTATAAAGTTAAAAGGCAGCACAAGCAGAGGGAGATAAGTTCCGGAAAGAACCCGCGTAAAAAATCCAGTAAAAATTAT
>JAIOIM010000364.1 GCA_019912505.1 Ignavibacteriaceae bacterium | reverse complement strand
GTTACGGTAAATATGACAATTCAACAATTCTAGCAAAAACGAATAGAGTAAATATTGGTCTGGGTGAAAATGTTAACGTAACTACTTACGCCATTTCCCAAAACTACCCCAATCCATTCAACCCAACAACCACAATCCGTTACGCAATACCGCAAGACGGTTTGGTAACATTAAAGGTTTACGACATACTCGGCAGAGAAGTAAAAACACTTGTTAACGAATACAAAACAAAAGGGCGTTACGAAGTAACCTTTGACGCCAATAATCTGGCGAGCGGTTTGTATATTTACGAAATAAAAAGCGGCGATTATAAGGCATCGAAGAAGATGACTTTGGTTAAATAGGCAGCTTTCTCGCTAATCATCAAATTATTTTATCAAATAAAAAAACCCGGTATTGCCGGGTTTTTTTATTTAGAGTAATAGATAAGCATAAATGTAAAAGTGCTATCGTATTAATATTTTGTTAAGTCTTATTTCAATAACACCAATTTTTTTGTAGCTGTAAATCTACCAGCTGTAATTTTGTAAAAATAAACCCCGCTGGAAAAATTACTCGCGTTCCAATTAACCGCATAAGTTCCAATGTTTTTATATTCATCAATTAAGGCTGCAATTTCGTTACCGAGTATATCAAATACTTTTATAGTAACGCGCGATGAATTAGGAATTGAATAGGTGATTGTTGTAATTGGATTAAACGGGTTTGGGTAATTTTGTCCAAGATAAAATTCCAGTGGAGAGTTTTGAATCTCATCGCCGACACTTGTAAATGGTGTGCCGGGGCTCTCGGATACAATACTGGAAACATAGCGTTTAGCACCGACTCGATGAAGCACCAAACGATTGTGGCTGTCTTCTGTTATTTCCGGGAATTCTTGAACCGTTCCCCCGGTATCATTTTGTGTAAGATCGTGCTTAATGCCGATTGATTTTTTATTATCTGCAGTTTCATAAGCTCCGGTAACTGCAACCGCATGCCCTCTCATTTTCGTACCATCGTTCCACTTATACATTAATTCAACATCTTCGCTATCGGCAATTTCCTTTTTAAGAAAATTCCAAGTAGGATACTTTCCATCGTTCATGTTTCTGGCGGAAATACCGCCGGGTATATTAATGTCGCCGGTTATATGATCCGACTGAAATTTTATCTGAATCGGAAGGTTATGTGATTTGATAAATCTCAATTTCCCTTCAATAAAATCTTTAATATCCACACCCGAATTGGCTGCTCTTCCCATATATCTGCTTAACGAATCTAAAAGGTCGCGATGAGAAAAGGGGATATTAATTCCGTTAAAAGTTTGTGATAACCAAATTAAGCTGTTTGATGCTGAGGCAGGTGCACACGCATTTTTATCGCCTGCGTAACCTGAATTAGCCGGATTTGATGAGTTATTCAAATCAATATTAGGCATCTTAAAACTAACGTGTACGTCATCTACAACCGGTGATTCTAAATTTGGTGGAGGATCACCTTCAATTATAGGCGGTTCTTCACCGGTGCTGTCGGCATATTCATTACTTGCGTCATCATCCATCTGACTAACGGAAAGATCATATTGATAAAAATCGGGACCCGGAGTCGGCACAGGCTGCTGAGAATAGTGTAAATAAATTCTAAGTGCAGCTGAGAAGGGCCATTGTGTCCCAGGAGTAATTCCGAGCTGTGAGAGGCTGAATCTTACTGCAATCATATTAAGATATCCGAGCGAAGCTACCGCGAAAAGATTTTGAGCAACATATGTAAATCCAACGCCTGCACGTTCGGCACCAATAGTCAGGTAGTATGGAAGCGTTGAAGTGTAATAAAAAATTAAAATTGCTTCTGCCGAAAAAGGGATTGTAGGAATAAATGTGAGCAGATTAAGTTGATGAGCCTTAACATCCTGAACCTGAAAATTTAAAGTAGTGGACAAATCACTTTGCCCTGTTTGGGAAGAGGATGCGATTACCAAAGGCTCTACAATATTCTCAGCATATTGAGCTGAGATATTTATTGTGGGAAAAATAACAATACCGACAATAAATAAGCATAACCGGCGAAAGAAAGATAGAATTTGGTTCATAAAACCTCCTGAATATTATTGGAAGAATTTATTATTAGAAACTAAAAAAAGTCTTACTTAGGATTTAATCGCACCAACCAACAAAACATTTTGATAAGTCAAAATTATTTCAATGAAATTTTGCTTATTCTCAAAAACCAAATTATGTAGTATTAACAGTTGTAGACTACAGAGTATTCGTTGTTAAATTTCTAAATGCCTTGAAGAAAAAATCGATACAAGATAATAACGGAGAATCAAATATCTTTTTAAATAATTAATAAATATAGGAATCGTAGTTTCAATGAACTTCTTAAAAAAGAGACAATTCCAAATTACGATACCGCAGATAGAGAAGTGTAATAATGGAAAAAACAATTATGGCGGAATTGCTTTGCTTAGGATATTGATTCCTAACGAGAAATTGCAAAAAAAATATTAAAAAAGCAATAAGTGGGAATAGATTTTTATCAATTTGTAAT
>JAIOIM010000363.1 GCA_019912505.1 Ignavibacteriaceae bacterium | reverse complement strand
GGTCAATAGTCAATGGTCAATGGTCAATCTCAAAGTGTATGATGTACTCGGAAATGAAGTTGCCGCGCTTGTAAACAAAGAACAAGCTCCCGGCAGTTACGAAGTAACATTCGACGGAACGAGCCTATCAAGCGGAGTATATTTCTACAAACTGCAGGCTGGCAGTTTTAGCGATGTAAAAAAACTTCTGCTGATGAAATAAATTTAGAAACACAAAACATTTTAAGCCCTCCCCGCGAGGGCTTTTTTAATTAAACAGTAATAACTCCACTGGCTGCCCTTTTTCGCCGCACTGTTATAAAGCAAAACAAATATGATGTCGACAGTAAAGTATAACCCATGCATCAGGTTATTATTCCAAAAGAAATTCGTAATAAATTAAAACTTCCAATTTTCTTGAATTAAAAACCCTTCAAGTTTAAGACAAGGAATATCAAAATGTTCACAAATATTTGGAATCTTTGCCCCATTTTTTTTATAATCTTCTTCGGTTATCACAGTTGCTTTTTCTTTCCAGGCTTTGGCTATACAAATGGATCAGCAAAAAAACCACCTGTAAGAATCTTTTTCTTCTCTAGATTTTGTTGGAAATGTGGGACAGAATAAATTTTTGTTATAAAACTCAATTCATCAGATGTTGGAGTGGAAAACAACTCTTGATTGCTTTTCATAAGGATAGCTATGGTACTCTCGTCATATTTACCGGTCAATTCATTTCGAACTTCACGCACTGAAACTATTTCACCTCTTTGAACAATTTCCTCAAACTTTTCCCAAAATGTTGGAAAACGCCCTGGGTAATAATGATTTATTATGTTAGAAAGAGAATTGGAGTCAAAAACATATATCATTTTCTCTTTCCTCCCTCCATTACAAGATGTTCAAATGTTGGCAGATTTTTTGATTTTATAACTAAATAATCAGCTACGTTATCCAACGTAATTTTATTTTGATAATACTTTCCATAAACAAGACTAATATACCTGTCACCCAGATATGCTTTTCTGTTGTAGTAATAGCTGCCGCCATCACTTCCTTCTTTTTTATCCCGAGCTTGTTTTATCCATTTTGCTGTCATTTCTTCATAATAGGATTTATTAACTAATCCTCGTTCAAGATAATTACGTAATATTACTTCGCGACTTACAGAGAAAAAATTTGCAAGCTTTTGAAACTGGGATTCTGCAACGGTTAATTGAAATGAATCAAAGGTAGCATTTGGAACGAGAAATTCATTTGCAAACTTATTGCAGTTCACTTCAATATTACGATGATAACCTTCAAAAGTCTTTGTCAGTTCATTACTTCTAAAATCAATACCGCCAGATTTAAATAATAAATGAGCCAGTTCATGAAATAACGTAAACACTTGTCTCGAATCGGGCATACTATTGTTTACATATATCACCGGGTATTTATTGTCATACAAACAGAAACCGGAATAACCATCATTTTTAAATGCGTCTTTAAAAATAAAGATACCATTAGCTTCAAAAACACTTCTCCAATTTTTAAATGCAACTTCTGTAGAATTCCATTTCGATTGTTCGTCAATTGATACTTTAAGTTCTCTTCTTATATCCGAAGTTAAAGAAATGATATTAGTTTGTGCGGTAAAAGAGAATCTGTCTAAGAATAATCTTTCTACCGGGTTATTTCCTTCAAATAGTTCTTCGAGATTAAGTTGAAAAAGCTTTGCTCTTCTATAGAGTTTAACAATTTCGTGTGGCAATTCATTAATAATAGTTTCAGGCAAAGACCTGAATTCAGTTTTAGGAGTTTCTTCCTTTGGTACACTCGGAAAGAAAAAAACAGCTATTGGTCTTTTATAAATTTCAAAAGCAAGCCGCTCTAATTGTACAAAAGTTGGTGACGCTGTTCCATTTTCCCAAGCCTCAATCTCTTTTTCCGATTTATGGAATTTACCGGCGACCTCTTCAATAGTCAAGCCTATTGAAGTCCTTGCCCAGCTCATTATATCTTTATTTACAGGAAGTTTTTCTTTCATGGGTTTAATTTATAAAATATTATTAAAAGTATCTTACAAAGTTGTTCCTTTCGGCACCAAATCAGAAAACAGTTTATAAAAAGAATATGCTGCAAATATTTCCGCTTCCCGCACATTTTCTACTCTTCGGCAAGCACAGTGCAAGTTTGTTATTTGCCTACAGTTGTAATTTGCTTACAATTTTTCTCTGCCTGCTGCAACGGAGTGAAGGAGGGTTTGACAATATTAAAACCAAGTAGCTGTTACAGCACTTGCATCGCCACAGGTTGTGATTTGCTTTCAAATTTTTCTTTGACAATATTAAAACCAAGACTTCCGGGATGGGGAGTATTCGGGGAACGTTGTGATTTGCTTTCAAATTTTTCTTTGACAATATTAAAACCAAGTTGAGTGCAATACCTGTAAAAATAATTTGAGACCTTATGCTGTGCATCTTCCGATGAAAAGAACGGTTCCCTGCCTAAGGTACCCCAAATCAAATGCAGCCAGCATTTTGAGTATGAATGAAGTGACATTATAACCTCTAA
>JAIOIM010000362.1 GCA_019912505.1 Ignavibacteriaceae bacterium | reverse complement strand
TTTTTAAGTAATTTATTGTCCACTTTAGGAAACATTTAAAACTATCGAAAGTATAAAGGCTTTGACTGGGAAAAATCTCAACGAATTTACAGACGAAGAGTTGATATTAGAGTTTCAGCAGAATGACACCGTTAAGGCTTTTGAAATTTTGGTTCAGCGGTACAAAAATCCGTTGATGAATTATGTGTTCAGGTTTATAGGCAGCTATGAAGCCAGTTCCGACATTGTGCAGGAAACGATGATAAAAGTTTATAAGAATAAAGATTCTTATAAATCTATAGCAAAGTTTTCTACTTGGATTTACACAATAGCCGGCAACCTTGCACGAACCGAATATCAGCGCCGTAAAAGAAGAACAATTTTTTCAATAAACTCTTACGGCGAAAACAATGAGAACTATGAAATACCGGACGAGCAATATCGCCCCGATGTAGCCGCAGACAGTGAAATTAAAAATAAAATTATCCAGGACGCACTTGTAAAAGTTTCGGCTGCATATAGAAATGTTGTTATTCTAAGAGATGTGCAGGGACTTTCTTATGAGGAAATTGCAGAGATAACCGGTATTTCGGTTGGAACTGTAAAGTCTCGGATAAATCGTGGAAGATTACAATTACAAAAATTATTGAAGTTCATCTATAAAGAGTAAAGGCTCCGTAATGGCTTACAACGAAAACGAGCGGCAGAACGAAAATATTACTGATATTTTGAGCAGACTCAAAAAAGTTACCGTTCCGCCTAATTTTGACGCCGACTTAATGCGGCGGATTAATTCCGAAAAGTATGGCAAAACCAAAACCTGGTGGCAAAAATTATTTGCGCCCTCACGATTAATACCCGCAGCGGCGCTCGCCCTTACCACAATTGCATTATTATTTATTTTTAACCCCGATGCTTATGATGAAAATCCTCTTTTAACAAATCCCAGACTTCGAGAAGACGTAACTTTAACTCCCGCTTCACAATCCAATAGAAGTACGACACCGACTCCAAATATGGGAATGAGTATGGAAAAGGATTACCCGGCAGCAAGTTTTGCCATTACAAAAAGCGGGTTGAATTTTCGCCAGCTTCATCTAACGCCCGAAGAAATGGCTGAAATAAAAGAATTAAGGCTAAAGTTGGTTACAAATCTTAATGAATCAGGAAGAAATTAATATTTTTTAATATATAATTGGAATTTAAACATTACTTCCATATTTTTGAGGCTACTTTTTTAGGAATAGATAATTAGTTTAATTTTTGCAGGTTGATGATGAAAAAAGGTATTCACCCAGAATATAGACCCGTTGTATTTCAAGATGCTTCGGCAGAATTTGTGTTTTTAACACGCTCTACAATAAAATCAAGCGATACCATCGAATGGGAAGACGGTAAAACTTACCCATTGATAAAATTGGAAATTTCCAGCGCATCGCATCCGTTTTTTACCGGAAAACAGAAGATGCTAGATACTGCAGGTAGAGTTGAAAAATTCAAGAGAAAATACGCAAAAAAAGATTAATCCGTGTCTGCAAATGTACCATTTTTATAAAGCCGGTAATTTTACTGGCTTTTTTTATTTAAAGGGGGTTGGTGCATATTACCATAGGTTTTAACACCTCAATAGTTAGAAAATTTTTATATCTTCACCAGATAATTTTAACCCAAATTTTTCATTTGGAAAACATGCCCTTCGTTCAGACAATTTGTGCGATTGAAAATGCTAATCATTTAGGTATGCGAAATAATCAAAAATTATTTTTTAGCTTTATTTTCTTACAAAATTTCGATGTTAACCGTTTCTTAAATAATTAAAATTTGAAATGAATAAAAAACTTAAAACTGCGCTTATTACTTTATTAGTGGTAATTATACTAATAATTTTAATTCTACCAAAAATAAATTCCTCCGGAAAAGAACTTATATC
>JAIOIM010000361.1 GCA_019912505.1 Ignavibacteriaceae bacterium | reverse complement strand
CAAGAAGAATTAAAATTACTGCGTGCAGAACTCGGAAAACTCCGAAGTGAGTTTGAGGGATTCCGCAAGCAGTTTTAATTATAATTTATTTACCGAAAATAAAACGGAGAGCATCGGGCAACCTCTTTGCCCATGCCGCTTCGTTATGTTCGGCGTCATTAGCTTTTACGAAAATAAATTCTTCCTCTTCAGCATAACCTTTTTTTTCTAACGCTGAAATCATTTCAGTAATACCGGGCTGAAGCATCGTTTCAAGTCCAACTCCTCCGTTGTCAATATACAATTTTATGTTTCTCTTTTTTTTATCATTTATCACCTTCGTTACATAATCATATTGCCAAATTTTGTAAGCGGGGGACATACTAATTGCTTTTGTAAAAACATCATTGTATTCCCATAAAATCATAAATGAAATCAACCCGCCCATTGATGAACCGCATGTTGCGGTATACTCGCGCCCCGTTTTTGTGCGGTAAATACTGTCAATCATCGGTTTTAGTTTTTTTACAATAAACTCCATATATGTTCTGCCGGTATCGTTATTTGAATACTCGGCGGCACGGTTACTTGTGTTATTTATACCGACAATTATTATCGGGTCAATTATACCGTTTAGAATTAAACTGTCCGCAGTTTCATCTGCCTGCCAGTCAATGCCGAAAGATGATGTTGCCGGATCAATTACATTTTGTCCGTCGTGCATATAAAGCACCGGATAACTGCTGCCTTTGTCTCTGTTATAATTTGGAGGCAGCCAGACAATTATATTTCTGGGCAGCAGGTTTTTGTATGTTAGATTATTTAAGTATTCCACTGTGCCTGTTATCTGTCCAATGTTAACAGTTCTAAATTGATCTTTCCATGCCGTGATGTTATGCTTTACTGTTGAATTTAAAAATGCCTTTATTCTATTGTTGCCCGGAATCATTCCATCCTTTGATGCAGCCTCGGTGTTCCATGAACCGCGGGTAAATTTATATTCTACTGCCGCGCCTTTCGGAAATTTTTTCTCAAGTGTCCAGAGAGAATCATTTTGTTTTTCAAGCGGAACTAAATTGGGTTGCCACCCGCCTATGTTTTCAAAATTGCCGGCTATAAAAACTGTATCTTTTGCATCAATCAAAGGCGTGGTTACTTCAAATTTTATCGTAATCATTTCTTCCTGGCAAAACAAAGCTGATGTGTAAAGTAGGATAAATATAAGGCTGAATAATTTTTCCATTATTTTTTCTCAAAATGTTGGTAATCTTTTGTGCTTCGCCAGGTGCCGCCCCAACGCCAACCTCGCTTTTTAAATTCTTTTACTAAAAATGAATTCCCTGTTATAGTTCCATTTCTTTTGGGATTATAAGCAGCGCCTGCCGGAAATACTTTTTCTCTTTTTATTTGCGGGTTAAGCAAAGGGTTTATATCTATCGCCTTGCCAAGTGCGTGTGCCGAAAGTGTTTTTGTCCCTTTAACTTTTCTATAGTTAAACGCTGACGTGTTATTATCCTTCATTGAAAGATCATCATCCCAGCCGTAGGTTGAGATCGGTTTTACTTTCTCAACTGGGAATTTTCTTTCTTTAATAATTGAAAAAATCTGATGTATATCATTCACAAGAATTTTATTTACTACAACCTGCCCTTTGTGCAGTTTGCCGTCAAATGAATAATAATAAACATCAATAATAGTTAAAGTTTGTTTTATGTTACCCGGAATATTATTCCCTTTTAACGCTTCAGCTAAGCTGATGTTGCTGTCTACAATTAAACTATCACCGGGGTTTATTGTTGTAGTTAATTGCAACGAATAGATCGGGAATGCTAAAAAAAATAAGGCAATTATTATGTGTAAAAATTTCATAAAGAGTCGTTAAAAATATAAAGAGCTAATATAAATACCTTATGCATTAAAATCTTCAAATCCCCCATTTCTGCTTATGAATTATACTTTAAATATAATATTTTAGCACTTCAAATTTTAAATAGTAAGGAAGATGATGAAAAAACTTTTTGTGTTATTTCTGCTCCTATTAATTGCTGCCGGCTGTAATGAAAATAAGGTAGTAAAATTGGATAACGGTATTACCTACATGGAAGATACCCTTGGTACCGGAGCTATGGCAGACAGCGGTTCATTTGTTTCAATTCACTTTGACGGCTGGGTTGTAAAAGACTCCACAAATTTATTTGACGACTGGTCGAAAGACTCAACCAGGATAGGTAGTTCGATAGGCAGTTCAAAAACACACGGACAGCCTGTAAAGTATAAACTTGGCTCCGGAACTTTTATAAAAGGCATCGATGCCGGTATAGTTGGAATGAAGGTTGGCGGTACAAGAACTATTGTTGTTCCCTCAGAACTTGGTTACGGACAGCAGGGCATGGGCCCGGTTCCGCCAAATACAGACATGAAAATTATTATTGAATTAATTGAAGTGAAAGCCCCCGTTATTGTAAAAAAATGGGATGCAGACTCAACAAAATATCAAACTACAAAAAGCGGTTTAAAATACGTTATAATAAGTGAAGGCACCGGCGATAAAGCTGATTCAGGAAAAACTGTCACTGTTCATTATACCGGTTACCTTGAAAGCGGTAAAATATTCGACAGCTCAGTTGAACGAGATGACCCGATTACATTTATGCTTGGACAAGGGATGGTAATACCCGGTTGGGAAGAAGGTTTAAAACTTCTAAACAAAGGAGCGAAAGCAAAATTAGTAATTCCGGCTTCATTAGCATACGGTTCAGTTGATCGTGGTGAAATTCCGGCAAACTCAACTCTTATTTTTGATGTTGAACTTGTGGATGTAAAATAAAATATATTTTTTAATAGGGACCGCATATTTTACGTTCCCTATTATTTATAA
>JAIOIM010000360.1 GCA_019912505.1 Ignavibacteriaceae bacterium | reverse complement strand
CCTGGCAAAATATTTAATGTTCTTATTTCACCTAAAATTTTATCAATAAATTTCTTGTTTTTATCTTGATTAGGTATAAATGTTTTTAATCCTTTGAGATTGCCAACGGTAAGCAACAAACCTTGATAGTAAGAATGATTAAACTCTATTACTTCTCGTGAGTTTTTATTTTTAGAATTTTCAGCAATTATTCCTTTGGCTTCATTTTCTTTTTTGAACTTCAATAAACCATATAAGCCGGGTTTTATTTTATAAATATTTTTATCGAGTTGAACTATTCTCCGAATACTTGCGAATGGTGTTTTTGTTTTCCAAACACAATTTTTAATGGTCATTACTTCTTGGTTTAACTGACCAAGAGTAGCAACACCACCTAATTTTTCTAACGATAATATAACTGCTTTATTCTGTTTAATCATGCCGCTATCTTGTATTTTTTAACTTCCAAATCATTTCCTTTGTTTAAGCCGCAACTTATATACTTACGGTCTCCGATTATTGCAGATGCTATGCCTGTTGTGCCGCCACCGTTGAAGGGATCAAAAATGATGTCGCCAGATTTGGTTGATGCTTTCACAATGCGTCTTAAAAGTGCAAGTGGTTTTTGTGTCGGATGTTTGCCAAACAATTTTTCGCTTGGGGCAGGTGTCGGAATGCTCCAAACACTTCTCATTTGCAGCGCTGGTTTTTTGATGTTGTCTTCTGGAAACCTTCCGTTTTTCATTGCTTCAAAGTCAAAATAGTGTTTTGCTTTTTTGTCTTTCCTCGCCCACAAAACTGTTTCGTGTGATGCCGTAAAAAATCTACAACTCAAATTTGGTGAGGCGTTTGGTTTGAACCAAGAAATGTCATTGAGTAAATGGAAGCCGAGTTTTTGCAAAAGAAAACCACATTGGTAAATAGAATGATATGTCCCACTGATCCAAATTGTTCCTTCAGGTTTTAAAACTCGTTTACACTCTTTTATCCAAGTTTCGTGAAATTCTAGGTCGTCATTGAAACCGTTTGATTTGTCCCACTTGCCTTTGTTTACACTTACCATCCGTCCGTTTTGGCAAGTGAAGCCATCATTTGAAAGCATATACGGTGGATCGGCAAAAATCATATCAAGATAATTGTCGGGGAAACGGTTCATTACCTCTAAACTGTCGTCATTGTAGAGTGCAAAGTCGTCAGTTTTATATATAGGTTTGATGCTCCGATGAACTCCATTTTTAGAAATGTAGCCAACTAAGTCCTCTAAAACCAAATTATTTGTGGTTGTGTTTTCTTTCATTTTATAGTCGTCAAAGTTACTCTCAAATTTATGCAAAAAGTCAGTCATTTAGAAAAAAATTTTCAAGATGGCACTGCCTTCATACTATTGGGCATAACAAATTTTTTGCGTAGGGAGAAAAAGCAGGGCGACGTAAGCCGCCCTGTTAAATTAATTTACTTTAATAAAATCATCTTTCTTTTTGCGGTAAAATTACCTGCATTTAATTCGTAGAAATAAACGCCGCTTGAAAGTTGACTTGCATTAAAATCAACCTGGTAACTGCCGGCTTCTTTTATTTCATTTACAAGCGAAGCAACTTTTGAACCGAGTATATTATAGATATTCAATTCAACCTGTGATTTTGCTGCAACACTATATTTGATCGTAGTGTTCGGGTTAAACGGATTTGGATAATTCTGCGATAGCTCAAATTTTGAAGGAGCAGAAATATTAACTTCTACAACATTTGAATATTTGAAACTGCCGTCCAAATCAATTTGTTTTAACCGATAAGATACACTTCCATTAAAAGATGGTTTGTCATTAAAAACGTAACTCGATTTTTCGGTTGTTGTTCCTTTACCTTCAACAAAACCAACCTTAGCCCACGTTGTTGAGCCGAGTTTTCTTTCAATCTGGAATCCGGAGTTATTCATTTCCGTAGCGGTTGTCCAATTAAGAATTACATCTTTACCGGAAACAGCAGCCGTGAATGAGGATAGCTCAACAGGTATTAACGGGTCGCTGTATCCTTTTATAATAGTGCCGCCGTTGCCGGATGTCCAAAGGTCATTACCAACGATAGACATTGAGTACAAGCCATTATTGTTTATCTTTTTTGCCTGCGTCCAGCTTGCACCGCCGTCTTGTGTATATAAAATATTTCCGTTTATATCGCTGAACCATGCTATATCGTTACTTTTACAGGCTAAGCCCCAAATGCTGCCATAATTATCGAACGAGGCTGGGAATGAAATAGCATTCCAGGTTAAACCGCCGTCTGTGGTTTTCGACATTACCGGAGATGGGGAACTGTAGCCGCCGATATAACCGGTTGTGCTATCGAGGAATCCGATTGCAAAAAAACTACCGGGGATATTTGTAGTCAAAGCCGTCCAGTTGTCACCGCCGTCAAGTGTCATGTAAGCTTTGGCTGAGCCGCCGACAGCAATGACTTTTTGATCATTAAATACTTTTAAACCATATACAATGGTACTACCAAAGGGAGAATTTGTGAGTGTCCAGTTTGCTCCGCCATCGATTGTTTTAATTATCTTTCCGGTTGAGCTTGCTGCATAGCCGACTAATTCACTTGAGAAACCCATATCATAAAAATCAGCCGTTGTACTTACAATTGGGTTTGTTTGTTCGGTAAATGTAGCACCGGCGTCTGTAGTTTTGAATAATTTGTTGTTACCCGTGCCTGCATACCAAACATCGGAGGTTGGTATTGCAAAAGAATATACTTGTAATGTAAAATTGAAACCAACATCAGCCCAAGTTAAACCAGCGTCTGTGGTTTTTAATAGGAAGCCAAGGTTATCTGCGCTACTAGTTGAGCCGCCGCCTGCTAAACCAAACGTACTTGTTTTAAATCTAATCTGGCGAAGCATTTCGGTTGTATTTGTTGGAGATAATACATTCCAGCTATCCCCTACATCAGTACTCTTATATAACGCGCCATACTTGCCGCATGCATAGTATGACGACCCGAATTTAGAAACTGAGTACATTGCTTCTAAACCGGAGGCAACACCCGTCCACGATAATCCGCCGTCTGTTGTTTTATAAATATCTCCGTTATTATTATTGGTTATAAAACCGGTTGTTAAACTTTCAAAATAAACAGAGTTGGGGACGATTACACCGCTGGTGACAGTGCTTCCCCATGTAGTGCCGCCATCGGTAGTGTAGTAAACTTTACCGCCGTCCTGTGAAGCAAACCAACCATGGTTAGCATCGACAAAGCAAATTGACCAGATTGTCTTGGTAAACCCAACCGGGGTTACATCTACCCATGTTGCGCCATAATCGGTTGAACGGCTTAAGTGCTGTACTGCTCCGCTTGAAGCTGTTCCAATATATATATTATTTGCTGAGACTACATCAATAGTGTAAATTGTATTTGTTATAGGTGAGCTTAGGCTCGTCCATGTGGTACCGCCGTTTGTAGTTTTAATTATTGCACCGTGCGCTCCCACAGCATAACCGGTATCGGCATCAACAAAATCGATACTATATAATTTTTCTGTTGTACCTGTTGTAAGAACAGTACCGGATAAACCTCCATCGGTAGTTTTAATAACCAGACCGAGATCACCACAGACATATCCTAAAAGCGGTGTAACCATAGCCGATGATTTAAATTCTCTGCCATCGGGTTGATCTATAT
>JAIOIM010000359.1 GCA_019912505.1 Ignavibacteriaceae bacterium | reverse complement strand
GGTAATAGGTGATAGCAAATGGTTTAAATAGGCACTATTACGCTAACTTTTTATTTCCGCAATTGAAATTACAACCGCACAAAATTTTTAAAACATTACAATTTTGGTGTCCATTAATTTAGCAAGTAATAAACGCCCGATCATCCGGTAGCTCACCGCTAATCAGGTTTTATCGTCATTCATAATTTGAGTCTAGTCTAAAAAGATTGTAAACGGTTACGCCACGGCGCACAGGTGAAACCGTTTTTGATTCTCTGTCTTGTCCCATTAACCCACGACTTAAGTCGTGGGTTAACAACAACCTAATCTTATACAAAACCGTTTCAACGGTTTATATTTTTATCTCAAATTGAATTGTTGCCTTTTTAGACCTGACTCATAATTTATAATAATATTTTATGGGAAAAACTGTTAGTAGTTTGAAATATATAGTAAATTTGATACAAGAAATTAAAAAATTAAATTCATTTGAAAGATTACAATGAAGAATTTCGTTATTACATTTCTGTTCTTATGTTCTGCGGTAGCATTTGAAACATTTGCCCAGGCAGGCGGAATAAATCTTACACTCGGTTTTCCTGCCGGAGAGTTTAAAGAAAACGTGTCACGAACCGGTGTTGGAATCAGCGGGCAATTTATGTTTCTGTCTCCCCGTCCAAAAGCACCCTTCGGTTTTGGAATAAATATAGGTTACATTAATTATGGCAGCGAATCACGCCGCGAACCATTCAGCCTGACAATACCTGACGTAACAGTAGATGTTGACAGAACAAATAACATAATGAATTTTCACGTGGTTTTTCAGCTAATGTTTCCGAAAGGTGATGTTAGACCTTACGTCGAAGGTTTATTCGGCGGTTCATATCTTTTTACCGAAACCAAAATTGAAAGTCAGGGCTCGCAAGAAGTTGCAAGCAGTACAAATTTTGATGACTTTGCATGGAGTTATGGCGGCGGCGGCGGGTTTTTGGTAAAAGTACATTCCGGCGGTGAAGACGGGGATGTGGGTGATGTATTTCTTGATATTAAAGCGCGCTATTTATTTGGGAGCGAAGCTGAATATTTAAAAGAAGGCTCGGTTAAAATTATTAGAGGCAAGGTTTACTACGATGTAACCCGCTCAAAAACCGATTTGTTGACGGCACACCTTGGGGTTGTAGCATTTTTTAACTCGCTTTTTCGCTAATCGAATTTAATAAAACCTTCAGGCTATGTTTAACATGAAGGTTTTATTTGTAAACATTTTGTTATTCTTTTTCAGCCACTGCAAGATTTACAAGTTGCGAACTGACACCGGGCAGCACCGCTACTTTGCGAGCAAGTTCGTCATGCTGCTCTTTTGTACCGGCTAACTCACATATTACAAGTCCTTCATCGGAACAATTTTCGAGCACACCATCGTGAATGCCAAGCCTGGTTTTTATTATGCAGCCCCAAGCAGTTAAAATTTGCTGCACTTTTACGGCAGATTCTTTTCTTGCGCCTATTAGAATTAAAAGTATTGTTTTTCCCATAACTCACCAATAAATTTATATTTTTCACTCAAAACTTAACGGTTAGCTAACTAACCGGCAAGTAAAAAATATTTTTTTTGAAACACACTGTAATTTTGGTTCAAATATAAGCCCGGCGTTTTGGGGGGAGTGATAACAATTAGCTATTGACGAGCAATAGCCGTATATTTGCGGTCTTCGGTAAATAGACCGAGCATTTGTTAATATTATATAAAAGGTCCTTTTTTTGAGTACAAAATTATTCGTCGGCTCACTGCCCTGGTCAGTTAATGACAACTCGTTAAAATCAACATTTGAACAGCACGGAAGTGTTGTTTCCGCAAAAGTAATCATGGATAGAGATACCGGTAAATCACGTGGTTTCGGGTTTGTTGAAATGGGAAACATGGCAGATGCCATAAATGCAATTCGTGCATTAAACGAGACAGAATTAAGCGGTAGAAATATTGTTGTTAGTCAAGCTAAAGAGCGCAGCTAATACATTTTCACCCTGCTTTTAAAGCAGAAATTTGATTCGCAAGGCGCTAATTTTAACGGCGCCTTTTTTTTGTTCTAAGCGATTTAAACAGCCATCTTTTTATAAACAATTTTTAGAATAAGATTGTCCTTCCGAATTTAGTCCGTTTCTATTTTCCTAATAATATCAGCGCAATGATTATTCTCTTTGCGGCGTTGCTTTGGTGAGAAAAGTCGGTGCTATAAAAACAAAAGCTAAAAGTAATATTCTCCCTGCAGATAGAGCGAGTTAGAGTAGTACCAATATTCTGTAAATTCGCTGCCGTATGTTAGTTGTGCACCGATATTAAAATAAAAATTCTCTCCGGCGGAGTAGACCGCTGTTGTGCCCACAAAACTGCTCTTGAATCGTTAAAAAATTCTTAACGATCTATTCTTTATGCTCCAATAATTTAATTCTAATACCAGGGTAAATTCCCTGACAAAATTTTTATGTAAAATAATTGTATCGGAGATTTATTCCCGCTTTTATATATTAACAATCAAAATCCGAAAATTATAAACTAATGGAGAATTATGCGTTACTTAAAAATATCTTTTCTGCTTTTGGCTGCGGCGATAACTTTTACTGCCTGCCAAAGTAAAAAAGAAGAAACACCCGAAATGAATCAATCACAAAATCAGACGGCTGTAAAAGAAGGTCATCAGGTAAAAGTTTTGGAAGCTACAAATGCTTCTAATTACACATACTTTAGAGTAGAAGAAAATGGAAAAGAATATTGGATAGCTGCTCCGCAGATGGATGCTGCTGTTGGTATGACACTATATTACACCGGCGGAATGGAAATGCCGAATTTTGAGAGCAAGGCACTAAATAAAACATTTGATAAAATTTTATTTATCGATAAAGTTAGCACAACTCCGAACGAAGGAGTAATGGAATCACCCCACGCGCGCGGCTTAACATTGGAAAAAACAGATGTGAAAATTGAGCCGGTAAGCGGCGGAATAACAATTGCCGAGTTATACGCAAAGAAAGACCAGCTTGAAGGCAAAACAGTAAGGGTTCGCGGTAAGGTTACAAAATTTAATCCTGAGATAATGGATAAAAACTGGGTTCACTTGCAGGACGGAACCGGCGATAAAACAAATAATAACTTTGATATTATGGCTACCACTAAGGGTCAGGCTGCAACAGGTGAAGTTGTTGTAATTGAAGGTACCTTACGTTTAAAACAAGATTTTGGCGCCGGTTATTATTACGATGTAATGATTGAAGACGCAAAAGTTAAAAAATAGATTTGCATTATAAAGCCGTTAAAAAAGCGAAGCAGGTTTACTTGCTTCGCTTTTTTTATAAAATTAATTACTTTGTTTTGTCGCTGCCAACTTCTCTTCTTTCAAAATGAAGAGAAATAGAATTTATGCAGTACCGTTGGTTTGTCGGTGCCGGTCCATCATTAAACAAATGCCCAAGATGGCTCCCGCATTTTGCACACAAAACTTCTGTACGAACCATCCCATAACTTGTATCTTTTTTCAAAATCACTTTATCGGATGATTTAACATCCCAGAAACTTGGCCAGCCGCATCCGCTATCGAATTTTTTATCCGACACAAACAGCTCACTTCCGCACGCTGCACAACCATAAACACCAACTTCGAAAAATTTATCGTACTTGCCAATATATGGTCTTTCGGTTCCTTTTTCTCTCAGTACGGCATACTGTTCGGGAGATAATTCTTTTTTCCATTCTGCATCTGATTTTTTTATTTCTATTTCTGACTTGTCAACGGTTTTGTCATTCGGTAATTCACTATCGCTCATTATATTATTCTCTTTCATAGTTTTATCAACTTTTAAGTTTTGACTCTCGCTGCAGCCTGTAAACAATGCGGTCATCAAAACAGCAGAAACAAAAAGCTTATTTATCACTTATATCCTTTTTACATTTTAATCTCTAAACAAAATTGTATCATCGGTCTTACTA
>JAIOIM010000358.1 GCA_019912505.1 Ignavibacteriaceae bacterium | reverse complement strand
AAGCTGGACAGAGTTTGATAACTACGGAAGTGCGAGCCAGGCAGACAGCAGCAGAATTTTATTTGCGCGCTCAACCGACCACGGGTTAACCTGGCTGCAGCCGGTGCGAGTTAGTGATGTGGGCGGTAACTGTATCGATGAGGACAACACTGTTGAAGGCGCTGTTCCTACCGTTGGACCGAATGGCGAAATTTATATAAGCTGGGCGGGTCCGCTCGGTTTGATGTTTGATAAATCGACAAACGGCGGTGTTACTTTTGGTTCCGATACCTTTGTTTCCGATATACCCGGCGGATGGGATTTTTCGGTTCCCGGAATAAGCAGATGCAACGGACTGCCCGTAACGGTTTGCGATACGAGCAGAACAGCCACGCGCGGAAATGTTTATGTGATGTGGGGTGATCAAAGATTCGGCACAGATAACTCAGATGTGTGGGTTATAAAATCAACTGACGGGGGCAGCACATGGGCAGAACGAAAAAGAGTGAATAATGACAACACAACCCGGCATCAATTTTTTCCGTGGGTTTCAATCGATCAGACAACGGGATTTTTATACTTTATTTTTTACGACCGACGCGCCACCACCGGTGTAGCCACAGACGTATACGTAGCACGCTCAACTGACGGCGGTGAGACATTTGATAATTTTAAAGTAAGCCAGTCTTCCTTTTCACCCAATCAAGGTGTTTTCTTTGGAGATTATACAAACATCGCTTCGTATGATAAAAAGATATACCCTATCTGGATGAGGATGGATGGCAATTCATTAAGCGTTTGGACTGCTCTCGTTCCCGACACAACAAACGTCCCGGTAGAATTATCATCATTCACTGTTGAGACGAGCGGGGCTGAGGTAATACTTCGCTGGCAGACAGCAACCGAGTTAAACAATCTCGGCTTTGAAATCGAAAAAAAGCTAATCGATGACCTTTCATCAAAATGGATTTCTACCGGTTTTATAAAAGGCATGGGTACAACAACTGAAAAAACAAATTACATCTATAAAGATAAACCGGCAAACGACGGGAAGTATGCTTACAGGTTAAAGCAAGTCGATTACAACGGCGAATATAATTTTTCGCAGGAAGTTGAAGTTTATTATTCATCGCTGATTAATTTTGTACTTAACCAAAATTACCCGAATCCTTTTAACCCTTCAACAACGATTAGCTACCAAATGCCAAAAGAAAATTTTGTTTCTTTAAAAGTATTTGATGTACTTGGTAACCAGGTTGCCGTTTTAATTAATGAAATAAAACCTGCCGGACTTCATGAAGTAAATTTTGACGCCTCCAAATTCGGAAGCGGTATATATATTTATAAAATGATGGTCGGAGATTTTTCCCAATCCAAAAGAATGATTCTTTTGAAGTAATCAAACGCCGTTATGATTGTTTTTTTTAAAAAGTATTAACAATGAATCTTAAACAGCAGCTTGAATATCATTACAAAGAATTCGACAAAAATCAGATAGCCCCGGACCCGCTGGAGTTTCTTCATCTTTACCGGCAGCCGCTTGATATTGAAGCGATGGGTGTAATTGCCGCTGTATTTGCGTATGGAAACGTTAAACAAATAAATAATACGCTCGAAAAAATTCGTATTGCTGCCGATAATAAACCATATCAGTTTGTTTATAATTTTGATAAGTCATCTGCCCGAAAACTTAACGGAATAATGCACCGCTTTTATACTAACGATGATATTATTCAATTTTTTTTTACTCTAAAATATATTTATCGGGAATACGGCTCGCTAAAAAATTTCTTCTATCAGTTTTATGATGCATCCGCTGAAAATTTGAAAAGCACGATTTCAAGTTTTTCTACCGGTTTTTATGATGTAATGAAAAATGTGGCAATCAAAAAAAATATTTCGCCCGGTATAAAATTTATGTTTCCACTGCCCGAGTTGGGCAGCGCATGCAAACGCACAAATCTGTTTCTACGATGGATGATAAGAAAAGATGAATTGGATTTCGGATTATGGGATAAAATTCCGGCATCAAAATTAATAATACCAGTTGATACGCATGTTGCCCGTGTGTGCGCCTTCTTAAAATTAACTGAAAGAAAAAATCCCGGCTGGAAAATGGCTGAGGAAATTACAAATAAACTTAAAAAATTTGATGCAGATGACCCGGTTAAATATGACTTTGCAATTTGCCACATCGGGATGAGGAAAATAAAATTTTGAACAAACATATTTTATTTTTAAAATATTGAGAATTATAACATTTCATTCTTATATTGCGACGTCTTTTTTTAAAAATTGTGTTGCAAAGCAATTGTAATCTTAATCTTACAGGAGAAACCACATGTCAAAAGACAATAAGTTTGTTCCCTTTGTCTCCCCCGACAATAATATGGCAGAGTTTACCGTCAAGGCTCTCATCATCGGGCTTGTAATGTCCGTGATCCTCGGCGCAGCTAATGCATACCTTGGACTAAAAGCCGGTATGACGATAGCCGCCACTTATCCCGCCGCCGTTATAGGTATGGCATTAATAAAATTGTTCAAAGGCACCGTCTTAGAAGAAAATTTTGCAAGAACCGTTGGTTCAATCGGTGAGTCTATTGCTGCCGGTGCAATTTTTACTTTGCCTGCATTTTTTATTGCAGGAATTTGGGAACCGTTTTACACCCCCGGTAACTACGCAATATCTACTGCAATTATGATAGCGGGCGGTGTTCTCGGAATTATGTTTGTTGCTCTTTTAAGAAGAGTAATGGTAGAGGATGCCGAACTTCCTTTCCCGGAATCAGTAGCTGCGGCTGAAATTCACAAAGCCGGACAACATGGCGGCGGCGGTTCCAAGTATTTATTTGGTGCAATGGGTTTTGGTGCGTTAGTGCAGACCCTTGCAAAATTTCAATTGTTCGCTACCTCTTATGATAAAGTAATTGGTGTTGGTCGCGGCGGCATTTTGTTTCGTTCGCCTGATGTTAGTCCCGCATATATGGGTGTTGGTTATATAATTGGTCCAAAACTCGCGGCTCTAAACTTCAGCGGCGGCGTTCTTGCTTGGGGGCTTTTAGCTCCGCTTATTGCTTATTTTTCAAATGGCAATGCCGACTCTGGTGCTGATTGGGCTGCTTTAACAATTTCCGCCTGGAAAACTTTTGTTAGACCGATAGCCATTGGCGGTATGCTTGTTGGCGCGGGTTACACATTATGGAAAATGAGAACAAGTTTAATGGCTGGTATTTCCCGCTCTATCGGCGATGTTAAAAAAGCCGCTTCCGGCGAATCAAGTACAGTTAGAACCGATAAAGATATTAGCTTTAAATGGATTGTAATCGGTATTCTTGCTACCGGTGTTGTTACATTCTTCATTTACAACTTTTTTGCTCAAAACATCGTAGCTGCACTTGTTGCCACTGTGGTTATGATTATAGCAGGTTTCTTCTTTGCCGCAGTTTCCGGCTATCTTGTTGGAATCATCGGTTCGAGTAATAACCCTATCAGCGGTTTAACGCTTTCCACACTTGTAATTGCTGCTCTATTAATGGTAGCTCTCGGAATGTCTGGCGCAACCGGTATTGCCGCTGTTCTTGGTGTAGCCGCAGTTGTTTGCGTTTCAGCCGCGGTTGCGGGTGAAATGCTTCAAGACTTAAAAGCCGGTCACATTCTTGGCGGTACACCCTGGAAGATGGAAATCGGCGATATCATTGGTGTTGTAGTTGCATCGGCAATAATGTTCATCCCGCTTTTAATATTGCACGAAGGTGATATTAAAATGGGCGGTACAGGTTTCGGCGGTGCAAATCTACCGGCTCCGCAAGCTAGTTTGATGGCTATATTATCCAACGGAATTGTTTCCGGTAATATGGAATGGATACTAATTTTTACAGGTATGTTAATGGGCGTTGCGTTTATATTGATGAATGTAAAAAGCCCGATGCTTGTTTCTGTTGGAATGTATCTTCCGCTCGGAACTACCTTTGCAATTTTCTTGGGTGGTTTAGTAAAAGGCATTGTTGAAAGAGTAAACGCTAAAAAGAAATTTAACGACGCACAAAAATCGCGTGTTGAAAATCTCGGGGTACTGCTTGCCGCAGGCTTAATTGCGGGTGAGGCTCTAATTGGGCTGCTCTTTGCTGGGTTGGCATTTGGAGAATTTGAACTCTTTAAGTTCTTTGAAAACCCGACCTTCATAATCAGCCTTGTTGTGTTTGCTATTATAGCTTACATCCTTGTTCAGATACCTGTTAAGAATGCTGGAAGACCGGATGAACCGGCTCCGCCTTCTGCAATGATGTAATATTTTTTTCGGAATGGCAGCTCAATACTGCCATTCCTTTTTTTATTTCTGGAGATTCTTAATTTGTTTGGTAAGAAAAAAACAATAAGCGATATTAATTACCTGGAATTAACACCGACTCATATCCATCCGCATGTTGTAGGCGAAGATGGGAAGGCGTCAGTTTTAGTCCCTCGTTTTAAAAATAAAGTGTTATTTGAAATTTCATCTCTGTTCCGCTCTACAACCGTTAAAGCTAAATTAGACAAATTTGGTTCTCAAACCTGGTTAGTAATAGACGGCAAAAAGAACGTGCAGGAAATTATCGATAATTTAAGAAAAAACTTCGGCGAGGAAATTGAACCTGCCGAAGAAAGAGTTACAACATTTTTAACTGAACTATATAAATTTAAATTTATATCATTTAATGAATTAACAACGAGAAGGAGTTAGTTATGGGTGATAAATTAGGACACCTAAAACCCGCATCCCTATGGAACCATTTTGAGGAAATTTGTAAAAGACCTCATCCATCAAGGAAAGAACAATTAGTCGCCGAATATGTGATTTCGGTAGCAAAGAAAAACAAATTAAAATACAAGGTCGATTCTTTTGGAAATATTGTTGTAAGCAAACCCGCAACCAAGGGTAAAGAAAATCTTAAAGCAGTAGTGCTTCAAGGACATCTTGACATGGTTGCCGAAAAAAACAGCGATGTTAAACACAATTTTGACAAAGACCCGATACAAGCTTATGCCGATGGCGATTGGGTAAAAGCGAAAGGCACTACACTCGGTTCGGATAACGGAATTGGCGGCGCTGCTGCGTTGGCTGTGCTCGAAGCAAAAAACATTGAACATGGTCCGCTCGAAGCATTATTTACTCTCGACGAAGAAACCGGTTTATTCGGGGCACAGGCTTTAAAACCTGGATTTATTAATGCCGATATTCTTCTTAATCTCGATTCTGAAGAAGACGGTGCGCTTTACATCGGTTGTGCCGGTGGACAGAGTACCATAGCAAAATTTACTTTTAACCCATCAGATGCGGCTGCAAATACAGTTGCAAAAGAAATAAAAGTTACAGGTTTATTGGGCGGTCACTCCGGTCTTAATATTCAAGATGGCAGAGGCAACGCTATAAAAATTATGGCTCGCCTGCTTTATTCGCTTATAAATAACTTCGGTGTTCGTCTTGTTACCGTAAACGGCGGAAGCAAGCACAATGCAATACCGCGCGAATGTTTTACAGTTGTTCGTGTTCCGAAAAATAAAGTTGCTGTAGTTGCTGCATTTGTCGAAAGCTACAACGACACAGTAAAATCAGAATTAGCATCTGTAGAACCTAATCTTCAGGTTGTAGTTGCAGATTCCAGATCAAAAGCAAAGATGATGGACAAAACAACGGCGGCTAATTTAGTAAACGCGCTTTACGGAGTTGCACACGGTGTAATTAAAATGAGTGCTGATATAAAAGGACTTGTAGAAACATCAACAAACCTTGCTGTTATTGAAACAAAAGGAAAAAATGTTGTTGTAACCACAAGTCAGCGCAGTTCTGTGGAATCGGAAAAAACAGATATTTCTGCTCAGGTTGGTTTAATTTTTAAAATGGCTAAAGCTGATGTTAAACAGAGCGATGGTTACCCGGGTTGGAAACCGGACATTCATTCACCGGTTCTAACAACCATGACAAATGTTTACAAAAAAGCTTACAAGAAAAAACCTGAAATAAAAGCAATACACGCAGGTTTGGAATGCGGCATTATAAAAGAAAGATATCCCGATATGGATATGATTTCTTTCGGACCCACTATTGAAGGTGCCCATTCACCCGATGAAAAAGTACAGATAAGCACTGTTCAAAAATTCTGGGATCTTCTTCTGTTAACCTTGAAGAACATTCCCGCTAAATAAATAAAAAGCGTTAGTGCCCCTTTGTAAAAGCGAAGGGGCTTTTTTATTTTCTCCATCATTGAAATAATATTTTAATTATGAAAACTGTTTTAAAAACTAAACCCCAGCCGTCCGCATTATTCCGTTGGACAGTACTTGTAGTAATCAGCTTTGCTATGTTCGGCAATTATTATATTTACGATAGCATAAGCCCTCTTGCCGACGTGCTAAAACAACAGCTTGGTTATTCAGATGCAAATATTGGTATGCTGAATGCTATTTACAGCTTCCCCAATATAATAATGGTTCTTATCGGCGGCTTAATTATAGATAGGATTGGCACCAGAAAATCGGTTTTAATTTTTACTGTCCTTATTATGCTCGGCGCACTTGTTACGGCTGTAAAAGGCGATATCGTTGTGATGTCTATCGGCAGATTAATATTCGGACTTGGAGCCGAGTCGATGATTGTTGCAATAACCACAATTATTGCAAGGTGGTTCAAAGGAAAAGAGCTATCGTTAGCATTTGGTTTAAATTTAACAGTTGCCCGCCTTGGTTCATTTATGGCTTTAAACTCACCAAGCTGGGGAAAAGATTTGTATGCGTATTGGCAGTCGCCATTATGGATAACAGTTGCCGCAGGCGGTTTTGCAATGTTATGTATAGCCCTTTATTATTTTATTGATGTTTACGCAAGCAACAACTACGAACTTCCTAAAGAAGGGAACCAGGATAAAATAAATATAAAAGAAATATTTAGTTTCGGAAAATCGTTCTGGTTTATTACTGCTCTGTGTGTTACTTTTTATTCGGCAATGTTTCCGTTTCAAACCTTTGCCGTTAAATTTTTTCAGGAAGCGCATGGTACTTCGCGCGAAGTGGGCGGAAGTCTTTCAAGCATGCTTACTTTAGCCGCAATGATTTTCACTCCAATCTTTGGTTATCTCTCGGACAAATTCGGAAAACGCTCGCTGTTAATGATGTTTGGTTCACTCCTTATAATTCCAGTCTATTTAATGATGGCATACAAATTCGGGAAACCAGATGTTATGATGCCCAGCGATTTTTTAAATATTAGTATCGGCTTTGCCGATTTAAATGTTGCCCTGCCGAAATATCTTCTTCTTCCGATGGGAATGATGGGCATTGCTTTCTCGCTTGTCCCCGCTGTAATGTGGCCCTCGGTTGCGCTTGTTGTAAAGGAATCAAAACTCGGAAGCGCATATGGTCTGATGACGATGATTCAGAATATTGGTTTGTTTGCTTTTAATATTATTATCGGTTATTCAAATGATATATCGAACGCAACAGTACAAAATCCTAGTGGGTATAACCTTGGTATGTGGATATTTTCAATTCTTGGTTTCTTAGGTTTATTCTTTGCATATTTATTGCGCCGTTCCGAAAAAGGCATCGGCGGACACGGACTTGAAGAAGGGATGAAATAATTAGCGTTAGGTCTTAATTTTGCTTGTTCCGTTTAATAAAAATTATTGTTAAGTTAACGATTAGATAGAGATAAAATAGAGAATGCAGATTTACGGATTAAAATATATTTTATTGGCTGCTTTTATTGTAATGTTAAGTTCCAATATACGCGCACAGGCGTTCGGCTTTGGC
>JAIOIM010000357.1 GCA_019912505.1 Ignavibacteriaceae bacterium | reverse complement strand
GTAAAAAGTTATATCATAAAATCCTAAGCTTGTCAATAGTTGGTTAATTAAATCTATTAATTAAAGAATCATTTTTTAATTCTTAAAATTACTTAATCAGCATTAATTTTTTTGAAGCACTAAAGTTATCAGCAGTTATTCTATAAACATAAACACCGCTGGTTAAACCAGAAGCGTTAAAATCTACAGTTACAATTCCTTTGGGAGCAATGTTGTTAAACAGAGTTTTTACTTCCCTGCCGAGAATATCGAAAATTTTTAACTCAATATGCTGTGTATAAGGTACTTCAAAACGAATTGTAGTTACCGGATTAAAAGGATTCGGGTAGTTTTGATATAAATGATAATCAAACTTATTCACATCAAAATTTTGGACATCATTAATTACCGGAATTATAAAAGTACCGGTGCCGCCGACTTCATTATACCGCTTCTTAAACTCCTGCATATACTGATTAGCTGTATAAACATCATAAATAAAAAGCGTGTTTTCATCATTGTTGTTTTCGGCTGAGTTAGACCAATTATGTGAACCGGTAATTGTAATCGGGTTGCTATCAGTATATGATGGATCAATTAAAGCGTATTTACTGTGCAAAGTTGCGCCGTTATTTTGGAACACATCGGCATACTGCTGAAGTGTTTGGAACTGACTTCCCAGCGAATTTATCTGATCAATAAGTCCTCTAACATTTACACCAATATCGTAACGATTGCGTATTACAGTCTGTATATCGCTGCGGGTAAATGTATAAAGTCCAAAATAAATTTGATGATTAGATGTATTAACCGCATTTATTATTTTTGAAGTTGTGGCATCAGAAGGGCTGAAAAATAAATTCACTGGTTTTCCGCCAATAGTAAAAGAGTGCGGCGTGTTATCTGTTTTAAAATTTCCGAACTTAGCATTGGTTGAATTTGGAATATTAGTGCTGCTTCCCCACATTTCCTCAAATTCTGTGGTAAAGGCAGCAGCAATAGTGGGATCATTAATTTCTACAACATTATTCTTCCAGCTTGTTTCACTTGAAGTAACATTCCACGAGCCTGTCCAAATCCAATCATTATTTGGGATTGAATCTTTTGCATCAAAAACAAAAAACTTATTGTGCATAATGCCATCTATATAGGAAGGACGCTTGCTAATTTTTATGCCCGCGTCAATAAGCTGCTGCATCGAATTTTGCGTAGTTCTGCTGTCGTATACAACTCTTATAGATATTCCCCTATTCTTCGCAAGCACAAGTGCGTTTGCAACTTCTGTCAATCCAGCAAAACTATATAAAGCAAGATCGATAGATGAGGATGCCGCGTTTATTCTTGAAAGAAGTTTTTGAACAAAATCTACATTACCCTTAGCTGCGTTACCCGGAATAGCAACTGAAGTATCAACTGAAAAATTAAAATATACATTCATAGTTCCGAGTGTAGTATCCGACGAACTTGTTGAAACAGTTTGGAGTGAACTTATGCTTGTGCCGGCTGCGTTGGTAGATGACGCTTTAAAGTAATAGCGGGTTGCAGGTATCAACCCTTCAATTTTAACTTTGTGATAAGTTGTATCATCATTAACCACAACTTCGCCAAGTTCCAACACGTTGGTTAAGCCATACATAACTTTGCTGTTACCTTTATGGATTGTATTAAAGTAAACTGTGAAGGATGAAGTATCAATATTTGAAGCAACTACAGGATTTAATATTCCGGGACTACCATCATCTAAAATATCACCTAAAAATCTTGGGAGAAGCTGATAACCGCTGTTAAACGGGGCTCCATATTTATACTGCCCAAGAATTGCAATAACATCAATTGCGCTTGAAGGAATTTGCGAACCGATGATTGATACTGCATCGTTGTCTACACGGAAGCCGTCCGTTAGCGTACCGGAAGGATCTGAGATTGTATAATTAGTACCGGACTGAAAATTTCCGCTGCCTGAAATTGTAACATTATTAACTCTGATTAAAAGCGATTCAAATTCTTCAAAGCCATTCCATTGCTGATTTTTAATTTGTTCAAGGGTAACAACACGAGGCTCAACAGAAT
Source organism: Ignavibacteriaceae bacterium (assembly GCA_019912505.1). Lineage (GTDB taxonomy): Bacteria > Bacteroidota > Ignavibacteria > Ignavibacteriales > Ignavibacteriaceae > CG2-30-36-16. The sequence goes on along the minus strand of JAIOIM010000357.1, from coordinate 2,493 downwards.
TATTATTATTTAACACAACTACAGAAGCACTGCCCCGATTAAAATCTATTTGAGTTAACCCCTTAAAATGTGTTAATATGCCAGTTACTTTTACAGAATCACCAATATGAACTACGCTAACAAAACTGCTGCCATAAACTGAAATACCGCCCGTTTCATCTTGCACTGCTCCAGGTCCCGCATTTCCAAACTGATTTGACGCTGTTACAATTCCGTTGATTGTAAAAACTTGTCCAGTATCTACCGGAATACCACTGCCGTTATTTTGTTTTAAGTTTGCAATTGGTACAACTATTTGGGCAGATAGTAGAGGTACAAACAAAAGAAAAACTAAAAATAAAAATTTAAACTTCATCATCGCACATCCGTTGATAATATATATCTTACAATTCTATTGTTACCGGTATCGGTTACATAAAGAACTCTATCAAATACTGTTACGCCGTATGGCTCTTTCAAATCATATTTTACGCCGCCAAACGATTCAAGTTCTTCGCCAAATTGATTGAACTTATAAACACTATCTCTACCAGCATCGGCTATATAAATATTTCCAAAGTTATCAACCCACGAGCCCTCAGGGCGCAAAAACTTATTTGGTATGGCAAAAGCAACGCCGTCATTAGGAGTAAAGCGGCTTACGTATTTTTCATCAATCGCGCTAACTTGATAATTATACCATTGAGCTTTAAAATTATTATTGCCTGTTAGTGTTGCAACAAAATCAATATTTCTTTTCCCAAGTGATGTTAATGAACTTATTCCATTTGCTGATACAAGCCCAGAGCTAAGAGGATCGATATTAGCTACTCTTCCTATTAAAGAATCTTTGCCGTTTGCTTTTGGTTTAAATATTAAAATTGAATTATCAGGATCAAAGATGCTGGTGTTGTTCGGACCAGTGCGGGCAACGTAAAATGAATTATCATAAAAAGTTACTACGCCTGTATATTTGCGTGCTGGAAAATTTAAATCGTTAACTCTTGGAAGCAGCCTTATTTCGGGTGCTGTTTCTAAAGAATGCTGCGATGAAACAAGATCATATTTATAAACTGCACTGTAAGTTTTAGTTTCGCTGTTCACAACGGTATCAAACTGAGCGCAAACAATTAGGTTCAATCTAAAGTCCTGCGAAATTGCAATTGGCTTTTTTACGCTTCTAGTTCCAAGAATTTTACCAGCAAGATTTAACATTACTATTCGGTCATTATCAGTATCTGCCACGTATATAAATGGTTCGCGTCCGGCATATATATCTTGTGGACGGTTAAAGCCTGTCCATGCAGGTGAAAGTGAGACAAACACTGTGTCACCTCCAAGGTTAGCATTACAGCCAGAACCCTTTGGTTCGTTAATACTAAATTTTTCGGCGCAACTATACAGCAAAGGTATTATAAGTACTAATAATATTTTGATTGATTTCATTTTCATAAGTCAAGTATAAGTGAAAAACGGTGGGCACTGCCGAGCCGTTCAAAATTAGAGAAAGCGTAATCAACTTTTAACACAGTAAAACCGATGGGTGGATTTACACCAATTCCAAAGGAATAATTTTGTTCTTCTACATTAAACTTGTAACCGCCGCGTATAAAAAATAAATTTTTCCACGCATACTCGGCACCTACTGAAATATTTTCGCTGTTATCATTAGGATGATTAAGCTGGATTGAAGTTGTAATATAATTATCATCGGTTTGGTATGGTTCAAACGCAAATCCAATTCTAAAAACTGTCGGCGGTGAGAATGACTGCCATTCTGATTTTTCTCTTTTTCCGACAAGTACAACATCACCATCGGGAGCAAGTTGATTGCCAAAATTTGAAACAGCTACTGCAAAACGGGTAGAGCCAAGACCAGTCCAATAATAAGTGCCAAGGTCTACCATAACTCCGCGCATTTTTACTTTATCAAGCGTCTCCTCAATGTAGCGGATAGTACCGCCGAAGCTGAATTGTTCGGTCATCTTTCGCGCATAACTTACAGCAATTCCGAGATCGCTTACAGAAAAATATTCACCTGTCCCGAAAGGTGCAAATTCTGTTGTAACTTTCATTTTAGGCATGCTTAAATAAGTTAATGCAACGCCAACAGAGTTAGTTTGATCAAAATGATAAACAGCTCCAAGAAAATCATGATTTATATCTACCAGCCATTTGTTATGTGAAATGATAATCTGATTTTCAGAAAATTGAACAAGTCCGGCAGGATTCCAATAAAGCGCAGATGCATCATTTGCTACTGCAACAAATGCTTCGCCCATTGCAGAGGCTCTTCCACCGACACCTATTTTTAAAAACTGTGCGGTCGAAATTCCTGCTCTTTGTCCGCCAAGTACGGGAAATAATTGTGCATTTGATATTGTTGAAACCGCAATAAAAATGATTGCCGCTAATTTAAATTTCATTTTATAAAACACCTCATTCTAAACTGCGTGCATAATATTTGATAAACTTTTAATCTCATTCTTTTCATTTATTAAATCATTAAAAATT
>JAIOIM010000356.1 GCA_019912505.1 Ignavibacteriaceae bacterium | reverse complement strand
GGATAGAAGAAATTTTTTATTTGGCTGTTCATCATTTAATAGTAATAAACTAATAAAAATATTATCGGCAGTAGAACACCCAGTGCCGTAAGCCATGCACCGCGTCCTTTAATTCCGTTTTTTCCTTTTATCATAAATAAACCCGAAATTGCAAGAAACGCAAGAGAAACGGCAAACGCATCAGCAACGTACGTCCATACTTTTTTAGGATCGTTTAAATGGAGAAAATTTGATTCTCTAATTATTGTTCTGCTAGTTACCTTTTCCTGCGAAACCTCTTTTGTTGTATAGTTAACAGCTATTGTGTTTCCTTCGACAAAAATATCTAATTGATCGGGGGCGGGGCGAAAACTATTTTTAACATGCCCCGTCTCGCCTATTTCACTTAAAATAAATTTTATCATAGCTTCTTTTTCAAGCTTTGGAATTGAGTCGAGTGTTATTGTACTTTTTTTGATGCTGTAATTCGGGTTCCATTCGTCAATATGGTTTACAGCAATGCCGGATATTGCATAGATAACTGTAAGCCCCGTTGCTATGTATCCGATATCCCGATGTAAAATTCTAAGCCACTTACGCCATTTCATTATTTGTTTCCGTTATTAAAAAGGGGATGACCGAAAAGCCATCCCCGAGTATGAAGAATCGATTTAAATAAAATTATTTTATAACCGCGCCTAAGCCGCGAATTTGATAAAAGACTTCGGGTCCTGTTACCGATGCCGGATCAAATTCTTGATCGATTTCTTCGGCGTGATGTTTTGCTTTTGCAATTGCTTGTTCTTTTGTCAGTTCAAGTTTTTCAATTGTACCTTCAACAAGAGCGGTTTTACCTTTTGCTTCAATCGGAAAAACGATTTCGCCGTCTTCAACTTTTATTTTAATTTTTTCAAATTCTTTGTCGCTTGCTATTTCCATCCAGCAGCCGCGTTTGCTGCACACATCAACAATTATTCCTTCTACAAGCACTTTTTCACCAACATAATCATCGGGGTTTGCAAGTATTTTAGAAATTTCTGTTTTGTCTTTTAAAGTAACGCCATTGCCGTATTTTTTGCCTTCAGCAAAAGAAACACCGGCAAATAAGAGAAATGCAAGTAGAGAGATTATTACTTTACGCATTATAGAGCCTTTCTGTTTTATCA
>JAIOIM010000355.1 GCA_019912505.1 Ignavibacteriaceae bacterium | reverse complement strand
ATTCTTAAAGGAATTGTGGTGTAAAACTTCATGCTTGCACTTGGGAACAAAAATTTTCATATTTTACAGCCATCGTTCAAAAAAAATCCCAAAAATAAAAATTGGTTCGGATGAATAAGCAACTCGAAATAGAAGAAGTTGATCTAACCTGTCCTCTTTGTAATAAAAAAAATTCTGAGGCTATGGTATGTGCATGTACTATAGAAGGGGTAAAAAGATATATTTATTTTTGTTCCCTCTGTAAAGAGCCTATAGCAGTAAAATCTTACCCTCGCGCATTCGCACTTAAAAAATTCATCGGTTCAGAAAAAGAAGTAAACAATTAAACTTCTGTTGCTTACTTAGTTCTTCCCCAAAAACCAATTTTAAAAACGTAAGACTCATTTAAATAGATGAAGCAATAAATGTGTCGCCAAAAATATGTTACAAATGTGAAAACGGGAATATGAAACTTTGCGTATTTGAATGAGGCTCTCACTTTAGTGGAAATGACATTTACAGTGTTTGGGCTTTATAGAATTGACCCATTTATTTTTGCAAACTATCTTTACTGATAGTAAATAAACTTTTTTTTCTTTTATATCAAATAACTAAAAACTTACAGAGTAAACCCTACATGAAAATATCTCTTTATATCGCATCAAGTCTCGATGGTTATATAGCCCGCACCGGCGGCGGCATCGATTGGCTTACACCTATGAATAATGAAACCGAAGATTACGGTTACAAAAAATTTTACGAATCGATTGATGCCGTAGCAATGGGGCGTAAAACGTATGATTCAATCAAGGAGAAAGATTTATCGGAATATGATGGAAAGGATCTGTTCGTATTTACAAACCGGGAATTGTCATCCAAAAAAGGCAATGTTTATTTTGTTAAAATTGACCCGAAAGAATTTGTACGCAATCTAACCAATAGAGGATTGAAGCACCTTTGGGTAGTTGGCGGCGGGGAGTTGATTCGCTTATTCTTAAATGAAAATTTGGTAGATGAGTACATTATTTCAATTGTACCTATACTTCTCGGTGAAGGAGTTCCTTTGTTTCATGCCCCATTTAATGAACAATCCATTCAATATGTTTCATCAAAAGATTACAAAAACGGAGTGGTACAATTAGTTTACCATAAAAAAGTTGAGGATAAATAAGTTATAAACTAAATTTTATCCAACGGTGTACGTTTTCTTTCTTTTACTAATTTAAATTGAGAGGGTGAAAAGCCTGTTGTTTTTTTGAATTGATTTGAAAGATATTGGACACTGCTGTAACCGAGTCTATAAGCAATTTCGCTCAATGTTAACTCATCATAAATAAGAAGTTCTTTTACCTTCTCAATTTTTTGGTTAATTATATATTTTTCAATAGTAATTCCCTCGAGCGAAGAAAAGAGGGAACTGAGATGTTGGTAACTCATTCCTATCTTTTCTGAAAGAAAAGTTGAATAATTTATATTAAGCAACTCATCACCATTTTGGTGATGAATCAATTCTATTAGTGTAATTTTTATTTTTTCAATTATTGCCGCATGTTTATCATCGAGTAGCTCAAACCCATTTTCTTCTAAAGATTTTTTTATTGAATGTTTATTGACCTCTCCGGTTACGCGTACTTCGCCGAGAGCAATATAATTTACCTTGAGTCGAAGTTTCTCAAGTTCTTCTTTTACTACCTTAATGCAGCGGTTGCACACCATATTTTTTATAAATAATGTTTTATCGGTCATAATAAATCGTTTTTATTGTTCGGAAAATATATAAAAAAATTTTAGTTTAAGCAGTGGATAAAAAAAAGTAATTAATTTTATATCAAAGAGGATTTTATGAAGACCAAAGTGTTTGTGTTGATAATGATTTTGCTTGTTGTCGCAGCTAATGCTCAGCAGAAAAAGCCATTTACTATTGAAGACGTGTACCGGGTAAAAAATGTTGGCAGCCCTGTTGTTTCACCTTCGGGCAAACTTGTTTTGTTTACCGTGAATGTTGCTGATCTGAAAGAAGGAAAGTCTAATACCGATATTTACTTAATGAACATTGACGGAAGCGGAATTACAAATTTAACCGATTCGGATAAAAATGAATATTCACCATTCTGGTCGGCAACTGATGAAAAATTTTATTTTATGCAAAGCGGGCAAGTTTACCTTTACGATATTGAGGAAGAAGAAAGTAAACAAATCACCGATTTTTACACTGGCGTTGAAAGTCCGGTTCTTTCTAATGACGGCAAGTTTATTTTGTTTTCGTCCGAAGTTTACCCCGAGTGCGGGGCGGATAACCCGTGCAATGAAAAAATAAGTAAATCAGCCGCAGATGGACCGGTGCAGGCTTATATTGCAGACAACCTAATGTATAGGCATTGGACTTCATAC
>JAIOIM010000042.1 GCA_019912505.1 Ignavibacteriaceae bacterium | reverse complement strand
TTATTGAACTTTTTAGATCCATCTACTGATTGTGCATCGATTGAATAAATATAAACACCCGAAGCATGTCTGCCAGCATTAAACTGCACATCATAAACTCCGGCTGCGTGAACTGTATTTACAAGTTCTTCAACTAACTCACCCGTTATTGAATAAATTATAACTCTTACTTTACTTTCAAAAGGAAGAGCAAATTTTATAGTAGTTGAAGGGTTGAAAGGATTTGGATAGTTTTGATATAAACTATATTCCTTTGGTGTAAAATCAACATCAACAGAAACCACTTGAGAATATGTGTATGTTCCGTCAAAATCGATTTGTTTGAGGCGATACTCAACAGTTCCTTTGAACGACTTGTACTTAAAGTTGTCAATAAAGGTATAATTGGAAATTTCAAGTGAAGTTCCCTTACCTTCTTGCTGACCAATTTTTTCCCAGCCATTTTCAAGTTTACGTTCGATATCAAATCCTCTATTGTTCTTTTCGGTTGCGGTGCTCCAGCTGATATTTATTGAATTATCACCAGCCTGTGCTGCAAACGAAGTTAACTCAACCGGTATAAGCGTCATAACCGTAGCAGAATTACTGTAAGGTGATGATACTGAGTTTTGAACTGCTTTAACGCGGTAAGTATATAAAGTTGTATCCTGAACGAGGGTATCAAGATATGCAATAGCATCTGCAGCAAGCGCGGCAATTACAGAGTAAGGAGCTGCACTTAATGAGTCGCCGGTTTTACGTTCAAGTATAAATCCTGTTTCCGAAGAAGTATTATCTGTCCAGGAAACATTAACTTTTTTTGTCTGGTTGCTTATTGCTAATAAACTGCTTGGTGCCGCCAGAGGCGAAAATCCAGCAAATTCATCTGCCCCTATATCAGGGTTCGATCCGCTTCTTGCCTGTCCGTCAATATCCGTGGAGATTCCTGCGACCGGAATTCCTGCAGACTCTAACGGGGTTACTGTTGAAGCCGGAATGTGGAAATCAGTAGCCGAAGTGAAAGGTGCATCTATATTCAAAGAATTTGCATCTTTCCCTGTAGTGTCTTTCCACGCGGAAAATGTTTTTAAGGCTTGATTCAGATAATATCCTACATTAGCCAGTGCACCCGAAACATAAAGGTCATTATAGTCAGATGTAAATGTACCGACTGCAGCATATAAAGCATAAGCCGTTGCAGCATCATTATTGTTTATAACTATGTTGTCTTTTATGTTAACATTTGCAGTTCCGCCCCAACGTATGCCTGTTAGTCTTGTTGCCGTTGGTTTGTTAATATCGTTAAGTACGATAGTATTGAAACTAACATTTGCCTGAGGAATATTATCCTGGAAAGAAATTACATCAACACTTGCCGGAACACCGGTACCTGTGTGCTGTATATTTCCGCCAAGGAAGTTATTGTATATATTCATCACTACAGCAGGTTGAGCTGATAGTGTTCCTATTCCATAGACACCGTTAGTTGCCGAAGATGCGGAAATAAGAGTTTGAAGTTTATTTCCGTAAATGTTAAATGTACCGTTGTAATTATTAAATAACATACCCCAAACCACGTTGCCAGACGGAGGCGCGTATGGAGCTTTTATTTCGTTTCCGCTTATTTCAGAAACTGTTCCCGCTGCGCCGCCGAAGTAGAAGTATACCGGGCGCATTATTCCGTAAAGTTCATTATTCTGTACGTATGTTTTAGAAGCATAAAGAGATGAACCGCTTGAACCGGTAATGCTGATAGCATAAGCAGGCGCATAAGTCATATCGCCAATTTTGCAATTTTCAATTACAAGGCTGTCGACAACACCGCTCGCCTGTCCATTACCATAAATACCGCGTGTGGAAGTACTGGTAAGGTTTATTTTGTTGAACTTTAAGTTGAAATTTTTGAAGAGTATGTTATCGGTGTTTCCGTATAAAGTTATTCCAACTCTTCCGTTAAGACTATCGTTCATGTTGATTGTTAAATCACGTGTTGAACCGGAAGCTAAATTGGAACCGTCTATTGTTATAAAACTTGCACCGCTAATAGCCATACCGGAGTACTGACTTGCGCCCGCAGTTGATACGCAGCCGGTTATTGTAATGGCTGGAGTTTTTGCAGCAGCAGGTTTTATAACCAAGTTATTTGTAGAAGTTAAGTCATTTCTTGTAATAACAAGATTTGCTCCAACTTCGTCAAGATCGCCATCAATTAAAAAGCGAACAGGAGCTGAAACACCATAACTATTAAGGTCGGTTATAGCATCAGCAAGAGAAGTAAATCCTTGTGGATTTGCACCCTGCGGGATGTAATAATCGCCTGCAAGTGTTGGAGAGTTTACTGTTAGGGTACCGGAAACATTTGTTGTTCCGTCCCAGGCTCCGCCGCCGCCGACATTATATCCGCCGTAGTATTCAGGCCCATTGTTTCTTTGGAATTTACTTGCATAATAATATGTACCGGGAACTAATGTGGTTCCTATGTTTGCCATAAACTCATCATTATTTCCGTTCTCACTATTATAAGTTGCAGGCATCCAGTTCGTCCACGTATTCGGATTACTGTTGGTTGTACTGTAACCAATGTAAGCAGTTATTCCTGGACCGGCTCCCGGACCAGGGGTAACACCATCAACCCAAATCTGAGCGTAAACATTGAAGTCGCCGCCCTGTAAAATTGTACCGCTTGCTGGCCACTGTAGGTTAGCCCAGCCGATAGTCATGGTTGGATTTATTCCACCAAATTCATCTGCGCCTATATCAGGTCGTGTCGTGTTTCTTGTATCGCCGTCAATGTCTAAAACTACACCTGCAATCGGCTGCGCGCCTGATTCCAATAGCGTAACAGTTGCATCCGGTATATGAAGATTAGTAGAATCAACAAAAGGAGCAGTTTCATTTAATGATTGTAAATCTTTTCCTGTAGCTGTCTGCCATTGGATAAGTGTTGAATCATTTGCTCCTAAATATCCAAGTATTCCCGGCACACCGGAAACGAAGTAGTTATTATGATTTATATCAGTGAATGCAGTATTTGCCGCATTACTATAAATTGAATAAGCTTTATCAGTAGCACTATTTGTGTTATCGTATGAGTTCACAAAAATGTTGTTTCTCACATCAAGTGTATTTGCAGTTGAAGTTAAAACGCCAAACGCAGTAGAAATACTTGCAGATGAATATCCAAAAAGGCTGCCGAATAAATTAACACTATTGTTAAAGACATTTACACCTCCTGTTGCGCCTTCAACACCAATTCCTATAACCCAATAAGTTGCCGAAACATCACTTGTGGCTTTAACATCCCAAACAAAGTTGTTTTGGATAGTGATGTTACTAGCTGCAAGCCCAGTGTTTACGTGAATGCCGCGTGCACCGTAACCGCCGGTGTTTGAGTTAAGGATATTACCAACCTTGTTTTCACTAACCGTTACGCCGGTTGTTGTAGAGAAAACATAAATACCATACGGTGCGCTTGAATAACTGGTGGTTAATCCTGTAACCGTATTTCCGGCAATTGTTATGTTTGAATTTGCGAACGCCGAGGAAACCGCAATACCTCTTGGTGCCCCGGTAGTAGAAACAATCGGGCCAAATGTATTGTTTGTAATGGTGCTATTAATTGTTCCTGTGGCGAACCAAACGCCTGTAATGTTAGAAGCATCTGACGTTGTAAAGTTTCCAACATTATTATTAGTTACTGTTGCTCCGTCTACACCCTGCACATACAAGCCAGCAAGGCGAATTGCATTAGCTCCAGATGTATTAAGATCATTACCGGTTAATAATAAACCGCTACCGTTTCCTGCCGCAACTACGGCAAAACAATAAATACCAATGTATGCTTTTTGAACACTGTTATTTTGTATGGTGATATTGTTAAAATACCCTGCTGTTCCTGCTACATCTGTTATAACAAGCGCAGAACTGGTATTAGCACCGTTAATAAGATTACAGTTTTTAACAGTTACATTCATTACCGGAGTTGTTCCGGATGAAAGTATCCTCAATACGGATGGAGAAGTAGCACTCGTGTTTTCAATTGTTAAGCTTCTATCCGTTCCGCCCGAATTTGAACCATCAATAGTAACATAACTATTACGAATGATGAACAACGGAGTGCTTGCACCTGCACCTGTAACAGAGGACGTTACGCCAGAGCTGCATTTAACAGTTACTGTATTTGTAGCTGTCGGCAGGTTCTCATTTGATATGTTAACTGATAACGGAAATGTTTCCGATGGATATGCCGCATCAACAAGTAAAAAGTTTGTAGCACCGCTAACGCCTCTAAGATTTAAATCTGCTAATGCTGCGGTTATAGTTGTATAAATACCTTCAATTCCCATCGGGAAATTTAACGATGGATTTTCCGATTTCTTTACAAATAGATCACCCGTATAAGGCAATCCATTTTCCATCGGAATCCATGAAATCTCTTCAACTTCTACCATTTGAGTTACACCACTATTCTGGTCTGATATCTCAGTCTGTGAGTTCTCAACTTCGTTTCCTTTTTCAACAGCCGTTACATCGCCTGGCAAAGGAATGGTTACCTCTTTCACTACTCTTGTTACAGACTTTTCAAAAGTTACGTTTTTTCCTGAAATGCGGTTGAAAAGAGCTAATCCAACAGTATAATCACCTGCAAGCGAAACCGCGGTAATTGTATAGCTGTTCGGTGTTGTAGGCGGTGTAGAAGCCGCAGGGGGATTTGCTGTAAAACCTCCAGCACCTAACGATGGCGATGCGCCGACATTAGGGGTTGTCGCTCCATCCTGTGCTACAACGTAATAAGAAACCACATCGCCAGTAGCTGTACCAGCACCAAAATTATATGTGTATTCGCTGCCAGCTACTGAGGTAGGCTGCTGCGGAGTCCATGAGCCGCCAGTCTTGATCCAATAAAGCATGGGCCAGCCGGGGGCTGCGGTAGGTACTCCACTCGCATCCGTAACTGTAACTACAAGGGTTCTACTGTTAGTAGAGCTTGTATTCAACAATGGAGAGTAAGATATAGTTGGAGCCGTTAGATCCAACATTATACCTGTAAATTCATCAGCACCTACATCCGGCAATGTTGCGTTTCTTGTATTGCCGTCAAAATCTGTAGTAATTGCAACCGGTACACTAACAGGTGAGGCACCGCTTTCCAATTGAGTTGCAACAGCTGGATTAATATGCAGATTGTAAGGTGCGATTGCAGAGTTGATGAACGGGGCATTCTCTGTAAATGAAGAACCATCGGCAGGTGTTACACGAGTTTTGTAATCTGCTATAGTTTGATCGGAATTTGTCCCATCAAAAAAGATAAGATTTGTTGCCGAAGGAGTGCCGGCAAAATAATCGTTATTGTTTGAAATCGAACTAAAGTTCGTTAGCGCGGAAGTACTTCTTCTGTATGCAGCAGTTACACCTGTGCCTGCAGCAGTAGAGTTGTTAACAACAATATTATTACGCATATCTAAAGCCGCGGAGGTTGCTACTGCGCTTGTAGTTGCAAAAATACCGCTTGTACCAAAATTAACTCCGGTCGAAGAGGCATTTAAAAATATTGTGTTGTAATACAAACCAAGATTTGAAGAAGCAGTAGTACCTGTACTGCTTATACCCCTTATTGCATCGATACCTGCCGATGAAGGTGCCGTTAAATCTGAAATGATATTGTTGAAAATATATGTGTTTGTTGTACCGCTAATGTATATACCATTAACAGTTCCGGCAGTTGTTCCGGTAGACGATGAAGAAAGATTATAAACTGAATTTTTATAAATTGATACACTACCCGAGCCGCAGCTTAAGCCGTGTATTGTTCCGCCGCCGCTAAAATTATAAACTGTGTTGTTATATATAGACCCGGAAGCAAGCGTACGATGAATACCGTACATTGTACCTGTTCCGCCCGTTACGTCATTAACTGTATTATTGTAAATGTTATGTGTATGCGATGATCCTGTTGTTGAGAGGATACCGTAAAATGCTGCCGTGCCGGCAAGAGCAATATTCGAAAATGTATTATCATAAACATTTTCGGTGCCGGTGGGGGAGCCGTTATTATAATAACAATAAAATGTTCCGGAAGCCCCGGTTCTATTCATTGTTCCGGAGACCGTGTTATTATAAACAGTGGTTACACCCGGAGTAAGCTGCGAGGAGTTATTATAAATTAAATATGTTGAACCGGTAGTTGGAATAGTTGATCCGGTAAAAGTATTATCATTTATAGAAACCGTTGTAGAAGCTGCTGCCGAAGAGTTATATATAAAACCAAAAGCACCGGTGGTTGTAATGGTATTTGATAACTGAATGGTATTATTGCTTATGTTTAGGTTTCCGGTGGCACTATTGTTTATCCCGTATGTTGCGGATGTAGGACCTGAATTTGTAAGGTTAATATTATTGTACGATGCAGTTAAACTGCCTGTTGCGCTTGTTGAACTGAAAATACCATAAAAAGTACCGGTAGCAGGACTGCCGCCGTTTGCTGTATTGTTGATGGTATTATAGCTAACATTTGCGTTGTTTTGGTAAATTAAATATACACCATAAGCAGAACCCGCAGCGTTGCCTGCAAAATTCTGTATTGTATTACCCGTGCCGACGGAACCTACAACAACATTTTGGTCAAAAAAATCGTAGGGAGTTGCAGATCCAAAACCCCTTAATACAATACCGGAAAAAACATTATTGATAGTATTGCCTGTAAATGTATTGTTTTCATTTCTGCCGTCTGTAGAGGTAACTGTAATACCAGTTGCAGAAGAAACAAGTGAAGCAGCATCGTTGTTGGAAGAATAAATTCCTGCAACGTAAGCACTTGTTCCCTTGGTCATTACAATTACTGAATTTTTGATGGTAACATTTTTGCAGCCGTCTGTACCGCCTGCTTTTCTGAGATAGTAACCGTATTCAATACCCTGGTCACTAGTCCCGATATCGAAACCGTCAAATGTTACATAATCCGAACCCTCTATGATAACCACAGCATCGCCCTGCCCGCCTAATGTGGTGGTTGCAAGTGTGCCTGCATCGGTTCTCAAAATTGAGGGGTTAGCACCGGCTCCACTTTTTTGGAAAACAATCGGATTAGCAGAAGTTCCGGTTGCAGTAAGCAGAATCGGTGCGCCGATCGGTTCCATATATGCAGCCGCTACGTTAAATGTAACGCCGCCGGCGCCGACACCGGATGTATTTAAGGTTGTTACTGCGGCTTGAATTGTCGCGTAATCGCCCGGGATGGTTTTAGTACCTGTTAACTGTGCGTAGTTAGTTTGTACAAAGAACGCAATTAACAAGATAACTATAGAGTATAGCTTTCTCATGGACCTCTCCATTTAGTTGTGAAAAATAGTTTAAAGAAGACCTATCTTGTGGATAGGGAAAAAATTGTAAATTGTCCGGCTATAGCAGTATGCCGATTAGGATAAATTGTTTGATTTTTAAGAAATGAATGACTTAGCTGTCATTCCATATGGAAAGTAAGAAGTAGATGTCGGTAAAGTTTTTTAGAATACCAACGAGGACTATTTTAGGATACAAAAATTTTGAGAACATAAATTCCCGCTCTATTTTGAGGCTGGCAATATAGGTTAGTTTTTTTTTAGTGTCAACAAAAATCTTTTGCTGCCTGGTACCCCGGCTAAAAGATAAAGTCAATAAAAACAAGTTCAATTACACCACCAGCATACGTGGAAATTAGTTAAACAATTTTGTTTAATTTAATCATCTCCCATAACCGGTTGATGGCGCAAGAAATTATTTAAATACACAACATGAATATTTTCTTCTAATGGCTTAAGTAAGCATCCCAAACTGCTTTAGTTATGTCGGCTATAATCTTATCTCTTGTAATTTCATCATCAGGCGAATCTGAAACAAAAACCACTATTGCAAAACCCTTACCATTGGGAAGCATAACAATACCAACATCATTCGTTGCGGCTGCAATACCATCATCATTAGTGCCGGATGAGCCCGTCTTATGAGCCACAATTGTTCCTTCGGGCAAATTACCTTTTATTCTTTTCAAACCTGTGTTTGCAGATGCCATAATATTCCAAAGAAAATCCCGACTTGTTTCAGAAAGAAAACTGTTACGGAAAAACTTAGTTAACAATTGCGCCATGGCAGCGGGGGTAGACCAGTTTTTGTATTGAGCCTGCCACTCCTTATGCATCTCTTCCTCAGTTAACACAATTTGCATATCGGTTATACCAAGGTTATGAACAAACTGATTAACTTTTGCCGGTCCCCCAATAAGCCGTAAAAGTATGTCGCATCCATTATTGTCGCTAACTGCAACGGTATAATTTAGTAACTCACTTAGGGGGAGATCAATATTGCCGTTCGGATATTTTTCTCTTAACGGACTCCAGGTGTTCGGCAGCAGGTCGGTTTTATTAATATAGATTTTTTGATCGAGAGAAAAGCTGCCTTTGTCAACTTCGCTAAGTACAGCCAACGCTAACGGGAATTTAAAAACACTTTGCATTGGGTAATGATAATTATTATTAAATGTAAGCGTGTCCCCGTTCTCTAATCCTTCAATTGCCACACCTACCTGCCCGTTTGCTTCGGCAATAATCCCGGCTATTTCTGTTCTGAGCAGCTCGTTCTGGGCAAATGATACTTCCGAATAAAAAAAGATTACCAAAACAATTGCAATACAATTTCCAATGTTAGATTTCATTTTCAGCCTTAAAGTTTTAAATATTTGAATTTTTGAATTTACTCACACAATAAATTTACTTTTTTTATGACTTAGCCAAAAGAATATAACAACTTTGAAAGATTTATAATCCAAGAAGGTTTCAATTCAATGCTGAGAAAATTAGTATACTAAACCTGCTGTGTTATAGTTAAGCAAAAGTTATATTTAATATTTCAAATCGAACTGGAAAAAGCGGCTACGGAGTTTAACCCGGAATTGTTGGAGTATGATGTTTAGCTTAAACTTCATTCAACCGAACAATAACTTTACAAAACATATCTTTTTGCGCTTCAAATTTTATCCCTTTATATTGTGTAGGATTACAAAACCTATTTTGAAAATGAGTAAACAAAATAATAATAATTCGAAAAAATCTATTCTTGCCGATAGGCGCACATTAACCGCTTTTGTTTTTTTCTTAACCGGTATATTTGTTTTTATTGCCGCAGCAATCGCAATTCAATATCCACAGGTAAGGAACTTAGATACGTCCGTTTTAAATTCTTTGAGCGGCAGCGAAACCGGTCATTTATGGTTAAGAATATTTATGAGCGATATTACAACGCTTGGCAGCGGAACAATTATTTTTTTGCTCGTAGTTTTTGTTATAATTTATTTTATTATTGTTAATAGAAAGAGTGCCGCACTGCTTATTTTTTCTGCTTCGGTTGGCGGCGGAGTTCTTACGGTTTTTTTAAAGTCTTTTTTTCAGCGGCATCGTCCTTCTGTAATTATTTCTTTAATCAATGCTGATTCACTTAGCTTTCCGAGTGGACACTCGACGCTATCCGCCGCAATTTATCTTTCCCTCGCTGCACTGCTTTCGATTATTTATAAAGAACGAGCAGTACAAGTTTATTTTATTGCAGCCGCGTCTTTTTTAACTTTTCTTATCGGTTACAGCAGGGTGTACCTTGGGGTACATTACCCTATAGACGTAATTGGCGGCTGGTCGCTTGGCGTTGCGTGGGCATCTTTTTGCTGGCTTATTGTATTTTTCTTGCAGCGCAAAAAAATTATTGGGTTAGTTAATGAATGAAGATAGACAAAAATTCTTAACAAGCCTTTATTATCCTGCAACGTTTGTTTTATTTTTATGGATAATAAAACTTGTTGAAACTATGTTTAATCTCAGTTTAGCTGGGTATGGACTTTTACCGCGGCAAGCAAAAGGGCTTATTGGTATAATTACAACGCCCCTTCTTCATGCTGATTTTAATCATCTAATTTCCAATTCACTTCCGCTAATTTTTCTCGGCACAGGGTTGTTTTATTTTTACAAAGAAGCATCAATCAAAACTGCCCTGATAATATATTTTGCACCGAGCATGATTGTCTGGATTTTTGGAAGAGACGCCTACCACATTGGCGCAAGCGGATTGATTTACGGACTTGTTACGTTTATGTTTTTCAGCGGAATTATAAGAAGAGACGCACGCTCAATAGCTCTTTCGCTTGTTGTTACTTTTTTATACGGAAGTCTTGTGTGGGGTGTTTTGCCGTTGGACGCAAAAGTCTCGTGGGAGTCTCATCTTGCCGGCGCGTTTGTCGGTTTTATTTGTGCGTTATTATTCAAAAAATTAGATGTTTACAAACGATACGATTGGG
>JAIOIM010000354.1 GCA_019912505.1 Ignavibacteriaceae bacterium | reverse complement strand
ACGGAAAGAGGGTTACTACTATTTTCATTTTTAAGCGGAAGTGTTTTTGATTCGTACCCGACAAAACTAAAAACAAGTTCATCGTTATTTTCTAAACCATTGAGCTTAAAAAAACCATCTTCACCCGAGGGCATTCCGATTTGCGGTTTATTTTTTACAAATATATTTGCTCCGTTTAGCGGCTCATTTGTATCGGCATCATAAACATTGCCAGATACAGACGTTTGTGCAGATAGAGTTAGTGTAAAAAAAAGGAATGCAATAATTAAATATTTCATTTTATTCTCCATAAAAAAAGCCGCTTCAAGGATGAAACGGCAAATATTTAATTATTTAAAAATAAATCAATTTATTTTTCGTTCGTTTCCCTACGCTGGTATTATCCAGATCAGGTTTAAGGGTATTATCTCAGTTACGACGACGGGCGCAACACCCCTAACGGCTATTGGTTAAGCAATAATAAAAGAACTAAGATTTCTGATTCGAAATTAATAACAATCTGTTATTAATTAAGTTTTATTTTTTGTCCAACATTAATTTTGTTGCCCGAAATACTATTCAACTGCTTTAGTTCGTTAACCGTAGTTTTATATTGAATAGCAATAGTGTAAAGCGATTCACCTCTGTGAACTGTGTGTATCTTTCCAGCTGAAACTGTTTTTGCAGACGGTGTTGATTCTGTTTTACCGGCTGATAAGATTTTTAATGTTTGCCCAACAATAATTTTGTTTGACTTTAGATTGTTCCAGTTGCGTATTTGAGCTTCGGAAACTTCGTAAGCGCGGGCTATTGTCCAAATTGCATCGCCATTTTTTACTTTGTAATTAACGGCACTTTTTTGTGTAGTAACTTCATCTTTAACAGGCTCGTCTCTTCTATCAGGTATATCGTTGATATTTACATTTGAATAAATCTTCAAAGTTTTACCGGCAATAATTTTGTTCCCCGATATTCCATTCCATCCTCTTAAATCTGAAGCTGAAACTTTATACATCTCGGCAATTTCGCCGACTGTATCGTTAGGTTTAATTTTATAATAATTAACATTTGCAGAATTTTTTGTTGTTGCATCGCCGAGTGATGATACATCATTGCCTGCGTATATTTTTAATGTTCGTCCAGTAATAATTTTGTTGGATGATAAGTTGTTCCACTTTTTAACCATTGCTACCGGAACGCCAAATTTATCCGCAATTTCGCTTACCGAATCACCCCGTTTTATTTTGTAACGAAACAGCGATTTGTTGGATGCAATATTGTCAGAAGAACTTTTTGATACACTACGGTTTGAGAATATTTTGAGTTTGCTGCCTGTATAAATTTTATTACCCGAAATGTCATTCCATTCTCTTAAATCGCTTGAACTGACTCCATAACGGGAAGCTATTTTACCAAGGCTTTCGCCTCTTCTTACTTTGTGGTAAACCCATGAACCCGAGTTTTTTGTTATACTATTTTTTGTAATCGATTTTTCGGTCGGTGTCTGGTTATCTAAACTCGCGTAAAAATCTTTTTGTTCTTCGGGCACATACACAGTTAGTTTTTGACCAACATTGATAGTAGTAGTGTAAGGAATGTTGTTCCAGTTTCTAACATCGCTTACGCGAGCGCTAAACATATCTGCGATGCCGAGTAAATTGTCGCCGGTTTTTACGCTATAGCTTACAGCCGCAAAACCATCCGGAATGCTGGTTTTTGTTACAGGCTCGATTGGTGTAGTTCCAATAGTATTAGATGCAATTTCGGAATTTTCATCAACAACTGCTTCTTCAACTACATCATCGGAACTGTTATCTGCTTGTTCAACATTCTCCTCTGTACCATCATTCAGTGCCAAGTAAGGGGAAACATACCCTTCGACATTTTCATCCGCTGTTTCAACATTTGTGTTGTAAGCGTAATTGTTATCCGAAAGATTCGATACAGGTATTCTAAGGTTTACACCTTTATATAATTTTGATTTTGAGG
>JAIOIM010000353.1 GCA_019912505.1 Ignavibacteriaceae bacterium | reverse complement strand
ATTACAGAATATGGTACCGGTGCGTTAACACGTATAAATTTAACTACCGGCAAAACAGAAATTATTAGCAAAGACCCAAAAATAGATGACCGCTTTCCGCACGTTAAAATATTCTAAGTATGCAATTATAATTTTACTTTTTGCTTTTGCATCGTGCACACGTTCGCCAAAAGAAATAAAGGAAGAATCTGCAAAATATTTTACTCAGGCTGTTGACTACTACCAGCGGGGTTACTACAGCAACGCAAAAGATTTATTTATTGAAGTACTTAACAACGAGATTGAATTAAAACTATCAGACCACACTGGGGAATGTTATTTGTACCTTGGTTTGATTGAGTACAATAATGCAGATTATGAAACCGCGCTCGAGTACAACAAAAAAGCAGTTGACTATTTTAACCAGCGTTTTAACCGCCGCAGCCAGGGCATTGCGTTAAACAACATCGGAAATATTTATTCGCAGCTTGGGCATTACAAAAAAGCGGTGGCGGAATATATAAAATCACTAAACACAAGCCAGTTTTCTGCCGATAAAGAAGGGGAAGCAATTGCACAAATTAATATCGGTTCTGTTTACGGCGAAAAGGGGGACTACCAATCTGCTTTTAATTATTTTTCAAAAGGTTTTGAAGCTTATGAAATTATCAGCGATTTGCAGGGGCAGGCAGTAGCCTCCAACAAAATTGGTGAAGCCTATCTTCATTTCGGTTCGTTAAGCGATGCACTGAACACTTTTGAGTTTTCAAGACAAACGGCTGAAAATGCAGGTTTAGCTGAGTTCATCCCATCAATAATGAACAATATAGCATTGACCTATTTTCAGATGGGGGATTATAACTCGGCGTTAAATGCGTTAACATTTGCCGATGAAAAAATTCGCAAAGAAGACGACCCCTCTACGGCGTGGAGTATAAAAAATAATCTTGGTGATTGCTTCCAGAAATTATTCCAGTATGATACCGCTATAAAAAATTACAATAGTGCAATTGAAATATCTGATGAAGCGGGAGAGCTATTAAACTCTGCATTTATAAAACTTAAAATTGCCGGCGTAAAGTTGTTAGCCGCCGATAAAAACAACGGCAAAGCAATAAGTGGGATCGGGGACAAGTTTGCCGAACTTGCAGATTATTTTGATGGTCTTAATTATATCCCCGGCAAACTAAATGCGCTTGCCGGTGAAGCAATAACATTATCGATTGCAGATAAATCGGAAGATGCGCTTGAGTTGATGAATGAAATAAAGGATTTGTTAAACACAAATTCGTTAAAAATATCAAACCGGCTTACCGAGTATTATTGTATCAGCCCCGATATTTCTTCCGCAATTAATTTTAACGTGCCTTTCTTGATTTCAAAAAAATATGAAACTCTTTTAGATTTTAACGCTGCTCTCGATAGGCGCAAAGTGCTAAATTTTTTGAATGATTTAAATGAGTTTAAACTTGGAGATGATGCAAAAAACAAAACCGCAGATTCTCTAAAAGAATTAAACGCCGAAATCAGGTTTCTAAAATTTGAAATCGCAAACGAAAAAGGAAAGACCGGTCAATTTAAGAATGATGATAAACTCGATAACCTTACTGCCCGGTTTGATGAGTTTAATTCACCGGACAAAAACGCTTTTGAAGATTTTATATCATCAGCATATAAAATAACCACGACGGATGTGAAAAATATTAGAGGAAGATTAAACGATAAACAACTTCTTCTTTATTTCTTCAGCAGCAGAGATAATATTACAGTTGCGGGATTAACGAAAGGTGCTTTGTTTACGAGCGAACTTTCAGTTAATGAAGAGTCGTTAAAGGGGCAGGTAACTTCACTTATAAAAAATATTGAAAAAAATGATACGCAAAATACATTTGCGCTGCTTAAAGGAATTTACAACCGATTAATTTTACCGGTGCAGAAGAAGTTAAATAATTTTGATGAAATAATTTTTGCGCCATATTTTGAAGATGCATCTTTGCAGTATCTTCCGTTCCAAGCATTGATTGATAACAGCGGTAAATATTTTTGCGAATCGAAAAAAATAGTTTATTCGGGCGGGTTTTACCAAACAGGAAAAGCTGCCGGAAGCGGGGCGAGTATGGTTATCGGACAGACTTCCTTAAAATTTGCTTCGGAAGTAGTCAGCCCGTCAAAAACAGTAAAAAAATATTTGCTTAAAACAAATCCCGGCGAAATATTTTTATTTACGCCGGTTTATTTTTCGATGGGGCAGCCTACGTCATCATATATAGAACTTGATGCTGATACAACTAACATTCCGGAGCACAATATTTTATTCGGTGAAATAGCTGAACTTGCCGCCGACAAATATGTAATCAATAACTTTTTCACCGACAAAAAATCTTCACTAAAATTATTCCCGTTTTTTATCCCCGCGTCAAAGCAGATTGTAATATCGCATTACAATATTCCGGAAGAATATAAATATAAGTCAGCGCCGGTAATGATTGGTTTTTGGGATGATATTTACCAGAACCTCGACAAGAAAAATTTGTACTGGATTTCTTATTTCAATTATTTGAAATTATAAAAATTATTTTTTGTTAACCTAAAGTGCCTCCGGAACAACCGCGCCGCTTCGATACGATTGCCGGTAAGGTGTTGCGAAATTGTGGGAAGTTTTACCGGCATCACTCAGCCACCGCGGAGTTGTTTTGTAATTCTATAAATATATAGCC
>JAIOIM010000352.1 GCA_019912505.1 Ignavibacteriaceae bacterium | reverse complement strand
TATGATGTACTTGGTAACGAGATAGCTGTTTTGGTTAATGAACAAAAAGCAACGGGTGCATACGAAGTTAAATGGAATGCTGGTCCATTCCCCAGCGGAGTATATTTTTATAAAATTCAAGCCGGAGGTTTTAATAAAGTTATGAAGATGATATTACTCAAGTAGCAAATTTTTCTTACTTACAATATTCTTTATTACGCCGCAAGTATTTTATATATTTGCAATAAAAAAAAGATAAAGTAATATGAATTTATTTTTTCCTGATAATATATTCGCGTCACTAATAGCTAAAAACCTAAAGGGAGAACATGATATTAAATATTTGCCATCGTCACTTCTTGCAAAAAAAGTAAGTGAAGATGAAAATAGTGCCGCGCTAATACCCACCACTGATTTGTTGCAGCATAAAGAATTATTTGTATCCAAAAAAATCGGAATATCATTTGACGGCGAACTTTCAAATTCTTACATCTATTTTAAACCGGGCGGAACCGATTTAAATGAGATTGCTTTATCTGGTGATGTTTCATCGCTGGAAGCTTTGTTATCAAAAATATTATTCAAAGAAGTTTATAACTCAGAAATCAGTTTGAAAATATTAACCGATAACCCGCAGTTTGAAAACAATAATCTTGTTGTTGCGGGTGATATAAATTTATCATCGGGTATTTTTAAAAAAGGTTTGAGTTATGCGGATGAATTAACCGATTTGCTGAATTTACCGTTTGTTAATTTTGTTGCCGCAAGTCAGTCCCAAAAATTAATTGAAGAACTCAATGAAATTACAAAAGATATTTCCGAAGCAATTTACGCTTCGGTTGAGAAAGGGGAATTGATTGGAAAATACCCTGCAGAAACCATCAAGTTTTTAAAACTTCATATACCGGAGTTGATATATGAATTTGATGAACAGGATGTGGAAGGAATAACACAGCTTGTTATGCTCCCTTATTTGCATGGCATTACAAAAGAATTATTTGACATAAAATTTATTTAAAAACATTTTGTGTGCACCGCGCCGCCATAAATGACGGCGCTGATCGAAAAAATCATCATAAATGATGATGGATAATTTATCCACCCCGGGGATTTATCTTCTTACTCTTTTATTTTACCACCGGATTTCATCCGAGGTTATTCAAATTAATTCCATTTTGGAATTTTAATAAAGTGTCCGTCCGGTTATGCGGGGGCACCGTTTATTTTGACTGAAAAATTTATAAAGCTACATGCGAAACGCTAAGTATTTCGGGGTTACTTTTAATTTTCTTTAGCATTTCCGTAGAAACCTCGCTCTTTAACTTCATTGTACAGCAGGCAGCAGCTCCGCCTTCAAATATAGTGTTTTCAATTTCCTCTATATTAATGTTGCCTTCTTTAATCACTTCAAGCACCGTAGCAAGAACTCCCGGTTTATCAAAATGTTTTATAACAAGCTGGTAGTGCACATCTGTAGTTTTAGCACGGTTTACCCAATGGGCAATTATACCGCTGGATACATAGTCTTTAATGATGCGAATTGTTTCGGCAGCAACGGCATTTTGCGCCTGGTTTGTGGAAGCACCAATATGATGTGTAATATAGACGTTTGGATTATCCTGAAGTTTACTCTTTACTTCGCCTGTTTTACCCTCGGGCTCACCCTTAAATACATCAAGAGCACAGCGTATATTTTTTTCTTTAATTGCTTCGAGAAGGGCATCTTCATCAATTATATCCGCACGTGATGTATTAATTAACAACGCCCCTTTTTTCATGTAGCTAAACATCTCTTTATTAAAAAGACCTTTTGTTTCCGAAGTTGCCGGCAGATGAATAGAAATAATATCGCAAATTGGAAGAAGTTTATTCATCTCTGAAAAATCTTTTATTGCAACACCTTCGATGCGCGAAATATCTTTTCCATATACATTCATGCCGAATGCTACTGCACGTTTTACAACTTCTTTACCAATATTGCCAACCCCCACAACGCCGAGAGTTTTACCAAGCAATCCTTCAGCTTTGGAATATTCACCTTTGTTCCATTTGCCATTTCTAAAATCAATTACGTTGTCGGGTATGCGCCTGTCTAATGAAACCATTAAGCCGATTGCAAGTTCTGCAACTGCAACTGAATTCATACCAGGGCAATTAGCAACATAAATACCGCGCTGATTAGCAGCAGCAATGTTAATATTGTTTACTCCCGCGCCAGCGCGTATAATAAGATTTAATAAATTACTTTGATTAATAGTTTCTGCATTTACCTTTGTTGAACGAACAACAAGAATATCAACATCTTTTGCAGCCGAGGGAAGATCATTTTCACCTAAGGCGGCATCATAAATAACTTCCATTTTCATCGATTTTAATTCGTCAATGTATTGTTCAGGAAATTTATCTGCTATAAGAACTTTTACTTTCATTTACGCTCCTCATATAATTTTAAATTATTTTAACATAGGAATATTTACGCCAAACTTTTTAGCGTTTTCAATTGCTCTTTCATAACCTGCATCGGCATGGCGAACTATCCCCATACCGGGGTCATAAGTAAGAACACGTTCTAATCTTTCTTCGGCTTCTTTTGTACCATCGGCAACTACAACCATACCTGCATGTATTGATTTGCCGATTCCCACACCGCCTCCGTGATGAACCGAAACCCAGCTTGCTCCACCGATTGCGTTTAACAACGCGTTAAGTATGGGCCAATCCGCAATTGCATCGCTGCCGTCCTGCATCGCTTCGGTTTCGCGGTTTGGAGATGCAACCGATCCGCAGTCGAGATGATCGCGACCTATAACTATCGGCGCCTTTACTTTTCCTTGTGCAACAAGGTCATTAAATATTTTCCCCATTTTTGCCCGTTCGCCGTAACCGAGCCAGCAGATACGCGATGGAAGTCCCTGGAAATGAACTTTCTTTTGAGCCATTTCAATCCAGTTTATTAATGGTTCATTATCGGGGAAGGCTTCAATTACAGCCCTATCGGTTTCGTAAATATCTTCAGGATCTCCTGAAAGTGCTGCCCATCGGAATGGACCTTTGCCATCACAAAAAAGTGGACGGATAAATTCGGGTACAAAACCGGGGATGTCAAAAGCGTTTTCAACCCCATTGTCTTTTGCTTCACCTCTAATATTATTTCCATAATCAAATGCCACTGCACCTCGTTTTTGGAATTCGAGCATTGCGTTTACGTGAGTTACAATAGTGGAGCGGGAAAGTTTTATATATTTTTCCGGGTCGGTCTTTCTAAGTTTAACAGCTTCTTCAAACTTCATTCCCATTGGAACATAACCGTTGAGTGTATCATGTGCTGATGTTTGATCAGTTATAATATCTGGGATGATGTTTTTTTCAAGCATCATAGGAAGAACTTCACCCGCATTACCGAGCAAACCAACCGAGATTGATCTTCCTTCAGATTTTGCTTTTAAAACTATATCTACAGCTTCATCAAGATTCTCCGACATTACATCAAGATAACCGGTATCCAACCGTTTTTGAATTCTATTTCTGTCTACATCAATACCTAAAAAAGCCGCGCCGTTCATAGTTGCAGCAAGCGGTTGAGCGCCGCCCATTCCGCCAAGACCGGCGGTTAATAAAAATTTTCCTTTAAGGGTTTTATCAAAATATTTTTTCGCGCATTCGGCAAAGGTTTCGTAGGTACCCTGCAAAATTCCTTGTGTGCCTATGTATATCCAGCTTCCGGCTGTCATTTGCCCATACATAGTTAAGCCGAGTGCTTCAAGCCTTCTAAACTCATCCCAGCTTGCCCAGTGCGGTACAAGCATAGAATTGGAAATTATAACTCTTGGGGCGTTGGTATGAGTTTTAAAAACACCAACCGGTTTGCCCGATTGTACTAAAAGTGTTTCATCGTTTTCAAGATTTTTTAATGTTTCTATAATTGCTTCATACGCTTCCCATGATCGGGCAGCTTTTCCTCTGCCGCCGTAAACAACAAGTTCGGCAGGATTTTCTGCAACCTCGGGATCGAGGTTATTCATCAACATACGCATAGCCGCTTCCTGTACCCATCCTTTACAAGATAGATCTGTGCCGTGCGGTGCGTGTATGTTAATTTTTTCTTCCGCAGATATCATCATTAACCTTTAAAATGTTTTTCTAAAATTGCTTCGTACTGTTTTAGCATCGATTTGTAAAGCCATCGTTTGATAAAGCCAGCCTTACCAATTTCTTTTTTTATGTGTTTAACATTTTCCTGCATTTGGTGCTGCAGGCGTGTACGTTCTTCTTTTGTAAATTTAATAGTTTCATCGCCGGAACCAAGTTTTTCTAAAATTGATTTAAATACTTTATTCTCGGCAAAAAATCTGTTGTCGCCTTCAGTTTGTTTTAACACTTGTTTGCAAAAAGTTGAAACTAATTTTTTTTCATTTTTGTTAAATTCAAAATTGTAATTTGTGAACAGTTTTTTCATTAAGCGTCCGTTAAATTTTTAGTGATAATAATTCGTCTTTTATTTTTTGATAACCTGGTTTTATAACCCCGTAGATAAACTCTAATCTTTCTTTATAAGGTATAAAAGCCGACTTCATTGAGTTGATTGTTATTTTTTCAACATCATCCAGGGTTAGTTTAAAATACTCTATTGCAGTCATAAACTCTTTGGTCATGTTTGTATTACTCATTAGGCGGTCATCGGTATTTATAGTAACTCTAAATTTTTCTTTGAACAAAATACCGAAAGGATGATTTTCAATTTTATCAATAGCTCCGGTGTGCAGGTTGCTCAATAAACATAGTTCAAGCGGAAGTCGCTTATCAAGAATAAACTGTGCAAGATCGCCGAACGCAACAACATTGCCTTCTTTATCGAAAGTGAAGTCTTCTTTTAAGTGTGTAGCATGACCGATGCGATGAGCGCTGCACCATTGAATAGCCTGCCAAATAGATTCTTTACCAAAAGCTTCCCCAGCGTGTATAGTTATATTAAAGTTAGCGCGTTGTATAAATTGGAATGCATCGAGGTGACGTTTTGGGGGGTATCCGCCTTCTTCTCCGGCAAGATCAAATCCTACAACACCCTGGTGGCGGAAATTGACTGCAAGCTCTGCAATTTCGAGTGTGTTTTTCATGTTGCGCATACCGCACAAAATTAAACTATAACCAACGCCAAAATCAGCACGACCTTTTGCGAGCCCGCTTAAAACAGCATTTACCACATCTTCATAATAAAGCCCTTTTGATGTATGAAAGACAGGTGAAAAACGGGATTCAACATAAACCACTCCGTCATTTTTCATATCTTCCATCATTTCATACGCAATACGCTCGAGAGCTTCTTTAGTTTGCATAACAGCAATAGTATGTTCAAACCCTTGTAAAAATTCTACAAGATTACCTTTGTTTGCTCCCCTGTGAAACCACTCGGCAAGTTCACCGGCATCGGTTGTTGGTAGTTTATTGTATTTATATTCTTTTGATAGATCTATTATAGTTTGAGGGCGTAAACCACCGTCAAGATGGTCGTGCAATAATACTTTCGGAACGGATCTAATTACATTTTCGGTAGTCAAAATTACCTCATTTTTATCGGTAAAAATATCCTTTATAG
>JAIOIM010000351.1 GCA_019912505.1 Ignavibacteriaceae bacterium | reverse complement strand
GTAATAACGATTTAGCTTATATGTTAATTAATAAAACAACAAGCGATACTCTGTTGATTAACCAAACATCATTTGGAACCGATACTTTACATAACCCGGTTGTTGATGGCTTTTCTCTTATTGTTGAGGATGTTGGAAAAGATAGTCTTGACGCAAAGCCAACTAAATTTGGAGTTAAGGGAATATTTGAAGTTAAGGGACCTGGCGGTGTTGAACTTTCCGATCCGATTGATGTGTATAAAAATCTTAATTCTACAGGTAAGTGGTCAGTTACTGCAAAAAGCTCAAACCAGAGTTTAATTTTCCAGGCTACCCAACCTAAAGAAGGATTAGGCTATAATAATTACGAGCTAAGATTTATAGATTCATCTTACTTCTTTGCTACCGGATACCAGGTAGGATTTGTACCATATATTAAGAAAGATACGCTTAGTACAATTGGCAAAGTTCCTTTCCAGATATTCAATACCGGAAGATTACCGAGCGATACAACGCATCAATTGATGGTTAAAGTGCTTGATAATTCTAGGATTGATCCTACTTTGGCGATTCCTGACCATAAATGGTCACATCTACCAAACGATTCTTGGGAACAAATAT
Source organism: Ignavibacteriaceae bacterium (assembly GCA_019912505.1). Taxonomy (GTDB): domain Bacteria; phylum Bacteroidota; class Ignavibacteria; order Ignavibacteriales; family Ignavibacteriaceae; genus CG2-30-36-16. The sequence continues at coordinate 3,072 of JAIOIM010000351.1, read as the reverse complement.
TTGCTTATACTGCAAATTTTGATGTCATGAATCCACCGGCGATTTCTCCTCTTTCTCTTGAAGAAGAATATAATTTCGGTTCTCTAGCATTTGTTGGGGAAGTTCCTGAAAAGGGAACAATAATTAAGATTGAATCTTGGAAACCAATAGCTGACGGCGATGAATTTACTGGTACAGCTATTGCACCTAAGCTAAGCGATTCTGAAACTGGAAAGCTGAATGTAAACAATATTTCTGTGTTCCCGAATCCTTATTTCGGTGCAAACGCTTTAGAAAGAGACAAGTATAACAGATTTATGCGGTTTACAAATCTGCCAACTAATATTACAATAAGAATCTTTTCTTTAGCAGGTGTTTTCGTACAAAGAATAGAAAAAAATGACAACAATCCATACATAGATTGGAATCTTCGTAATGCAGATGGTTTACCAGTGGCAAGCGGTGTGTATCTTGCATATTTAGATATGCCCGGCGTTGGTACAAAGGTTATGAAGTTAGCAGTAATTATGGAAACACAATATATAGATAGGTTATAACTTATGGGGAGAGTTATCTCTCCCTATACTATAATCAAACTTTAAAGGAGATTAAAAGATGTTTAAATACACTACAACAATAATCAAAATATTTTTGCTGACATTGTTGATGTTGGTGGATGTTTTTGCGAGCGGTGGAAAGCGAAACGGAACGGCGGGCGCCCAAGAATTGTTGATACCGGTTGGTGCTCGCGGTATGGCTATGAGAGGTGCATACATTTCTGGACTTCAGGGTATTGAAGCTATATATTACAACCCGGCTGGTCTAGGCACTTCTAAATTCGGTACAGAAGCTATGTTTTCACAAATGTCGTACCTTGCAGACATTGGGGTTTCCTATGCTGCTGTTGCTACTAATTTTGAAGGATTAGGTTCTTTGGCATTCAGTGTAAAATCGATTGACTTTGGTGAAATACCGGTAACCACTACGGAAAACCCGTACGGAACCGGTGCTACATTTTCACCATTGTTCGTTACCATTGGTGTTACATACGCAAATGCCTTAACCGACAGAATTCATGTAGGCGTAACTGTTAACGTAGTTTCTGAAAAAATTATGAATACCGGTGCAACCGGTGTCTCATTCGATGCCGGCGTTCAATACGATGGCATTGCAGAAGTTGAAGGATTAAAGCTAGGCGTAGTGCTTAAAAATTTCGGACCTCAAATGAAATTTGACGGACCGGACTTGATAAGCCAAGCTCAAGCAATATCCGGCTTAAGAGGAACACAGTTCTACAAAATAGACGCTGCCGGTTTTGAACTTCCCTCGCAGATAGAACTTGGTTTAGGTTATGCAAGTACTTTTGCCGATGACTTTAATACAGTTTTAGCCACCTCATTTCAAAATAACAACTTTGCAAATGATGAATATAAAGTTGCTGCGGAAATAGGTTATAAAGATATTTTCTTTCTGCGCGGCGGTTATGCTTATGCGCCGGATGCAAAAAGTGACGAAGAAGATATATTTGGTCCAACTTTCGGCGCCGGCTTTAATGTTGATGCAGGCATAAACATTACAGTTGATTATGCATATAGAGCGGCTCGGTATTTTGATGCTAACCATATGTTTTCAGTAAAACTTGGTTTCTAATTCTACCATAAATTAGGTCATTTGAAAAAGGCTGGTTAATTCCAGCCTTTTCTTTAAAGATATTATCATGAAAAAAATTCTATTTTATTTAATAGTTTCTTCCGCCTTTACTTTCGGGCAAAAAAATCTAAAAGTTGATTTCGATTATGCACGATTTATGTACGATCAAAATAATGCGTATCTCGAAATATATTATTCTTTTTTTCAGCCGGAACTTAAAGTAACGCAGGTAGATGAAAAACTTAAAGTTGGCGGTAAACTTTTAGTTCAGTTACTTAATACCGTTTCCGGTGAGTTAACACTTAATAAAGAATTCCGTTTTAATAATGGAGTGGATACTAATAATAGTAGTGCAGTTTCAAAAAGTTTAACCGGTAACATTGGTTTTGTTGTGCCGGTAGGGGAGTATAAATGTTTTTTGTTCGGCAGCGATTTGCATGATTCTACAAAGATCGATTCAATATCATTTCCGCTTTCAATAACAACACTGCCTGAAGATCGGGTATCAATAAGCGATTTAGAACTTGCAAGTTCCATCCAGCAGTCGGATGACAAAAACTCAATATTTTATAAAAATACATACGAGGTTGTTCCGCACCCTGGCATAATATATGGAGCTTCGGTGCCGGTAATTTATTTTTATGCCGAGTTGTATAATCTCGACAACAATATAGGCTCAGAATTTCTGCAGATTGAGCAAATATTGGTAAATTCTAACGGTAAGAATGTTTACAAAAAGAAAAAGCTTGTCCCCCGCAAAACATCTACTATGGTTGAAGTAGGTGCTATCAATGCTATAAAATTTGCGTCCGGTTCGTATACGCTGGCAATTACGGTAAGCGACTCAGTTAAAAACTCGGCAATTTATTCGGCTAAAAAATTGTTTGTTTATAATCCTTCGGTTATAGATTCTTCAATGTACAATGTTGGCGATAATAAACTTTTATTCAGCGAGTTTGCATCAATGTCCGATGAAGAATTAAATTATAACTATTCAATCGCAAAATATATAGCTACAAGTCAAGAAATAAAACAATGGGATAAACTCTCGAGCGAAGAGGGAAAACAGAAATATTTATTTGATTTCTGGAGAGGACGCGACCAAATTTTAGATACTCCTGTTAATGAATACCAGCGTGATTATATGCGCCGTGTAGAGTACGCAAATGAGCATTACAGCAATATTCAGCGTAAGGGATGGAAAACAGATAGAGGGCGCATATTTATTACCTATGGCGAGCCAAGTGAGATTGAACGATACCCAAACCAGGTTGATACAAAGCCATACGAAACCTGGGTGTATCATCAATTGGAAGGGGGCGTTATATTTGTTTTTGCCGATCTTACCGGCTTTTCCGATTATCAGTTAATTCATTCAACAATGCGTGGTGAATTATCCGATGAAACTTGGCAGCGAAAAATTAATACAAATTAAATTATGCC
>JAIOIM010000350.1 GCA_019912505.1 Ignavibacteriaceae bacterium | reverse complement strand
CCCACTGATAATATCTTTTAACCCGTTGTAAAAATAGTAGCGGTATTGTTCATCTATACCCGCAGGCAGGCTTTCCGCAAAATTTATACTCCCCCAATGTGTGGATTTATGAAACCGCAATTCACCACCGAAAATTAATTCGCCATTTTTGTGTTTATAACTAACACGCGGAATCCAGCCGTACTGATTGTTCTCCACCGCTGCACGAATTATAGCATTGCCCGGGTTTTGTGCGGCGCTAAAACCATTTGCCTGCGTTAACCTAAAATAACTTGTATCAGCCCAGGAAGCATCATAGTCAAAAAAGCCCTGCCCAATTACAAGAAACAACGCCGAGTTAAGTACAACATTTTTGCTAATGTTCCATTCATTCAGAAGTTCGTAATGAGGCTGCGAAAAATTTTCTATCTCTACCGGGCGACGGTTAAGTTTGTAGGTATAACCGTTCTCATCGGCTTCCCAATAACTTAAATTTTCCTTCCGTAGCTGCCTATCCTTAATAGCAAATTTTGCAATACCTGTGTATGCCAATCCATCGGCAACAGGACCGCCATAAAAATTTATTTGTGTTGTAAGGTTTTCATCAAACCGTACCGCAGAAAGATGGTACGAATTAAATTTTACCCACGAAAGATTTCTATAACCGCTGCTTAATATTTGTCCGAGTTTTGCATAGATAGAATATTTTTTATCAATAAGTCCGCTGGCAAAAGATACGTTGTACTTACGTGTATTATAACTGCCGTAACTCGCTTGCAATTTTATTTGCGGCTGATTTGAGTAAGTAGAGGTGATAATATTTATTGACCCTCCGATTGCGGGGTAACCAAACGCGCCTGCACCCGCACCGCGCTGCACCTGTATTAATTCAGTACTCGCAAGTAGGTCTGGAAAATCAAGCCAATAGATATTATGATCTTCCGGTTCGTTTTGTGGTATCCCGTTTATCGAGACAGAAATTCTCCTCTGGTCAAATCCCCTGATACTTAAATAGTTGTAGCCAATTCCGTTTCCACCTTCGGAGTAAAAAGTTGTTGACGGCAAAGTGCTTAAATATTCCGGAACGTCTTGAAGCGTATAATCTTTTTCAATTTGCTCCCTTTTTATTTTACTGAATGTTGCCGGTGTAATGCCTTCCTTACCAATGGTAGCCTCAACAAGTACGCTTTGCGACGGTAAAACTTTTGGTTGAAGATAAACGGAAAGAGGGTTACTAC
>JAIOIM010000349.1 GCA_019912505.1 Ignavibacteriaceae bacterium | reverse complement strand
CCGCCGCCCAGAACTGCAATATTTTTTTATTTATTAAAATGTTTAGAACTGTAGCCTTGTTTAACTTTCGTAATAAACAAGGCGAAGCTAACTTTACAACATTTACTACTTTAAAGAGTTACTTGCTTTTACAACTCCACTACTGAAAATCAATTCGGCCGCTTCTTCTCGCGGTCGGGTTGATTTGCTGGTTATAGCGCATTTCAGTTATTCAATAAACCTAATACCCATTCAACAGTAAATCCTTTCTTTTTGAAAAGCTCTTTCGTTAGTTCAGCTTTCTTATTTCCTAAAACTACATCAATATTTGCATCATTATCTACCCACATAGGATGACTAAAAAGTTTTTTAATAAATTGATCAATTATTTGCCATTTTTCATCTGGGATAGATCTAAACAAAATTATTTTTGATTCATCTGGATTAACTAAATCTAATTTGTTATAAATTATATCGCGTAACATAGGGAACCAAACCATAATAGAACCGGGTCGAAATATTCGTTCAGCTTTCTTATGATCAGCATTTGATGCATTTGGATTCCACTTATTTATTAAAACATGTTTAGCAATAATATTTAAAAGCTCAATATTGTTTTTTATCTCTAGGTTTCGATAATCATCTTTTGAGTCTATCTCAACAGTTAAAGGTGGGCGAGTTAGAAAATAACGAAAATAATATTTGCGCATTGAATCCCAGCTTATGCTATATTGTTTCCCAGTTTTATTAGCTGGCGCTATAAATTGAGCAAATTCATTTTCTTCATTGTTAATAATAGAAATGATTAGAAATGCCTCAATTTGTTTTTCTGGTTTTTCATCAGGTTTGTCCTCTGCATATTTTATGTAGTGACAAAAACCTTTTTCAGTTTTCTTATCAGCAGTTTCAATATACTTCTGCCAATTAGCACCATAAAGTTGAGCTAATTTGTCAGCGAGTATAGAAGAATAAAATCTTAATTGCTTTAATTTGTCGTGAGCTACTAAATTTGTACGCATTAACCAAGTTAATTCGGGGTCAATATAAATCTTCACTTCTACTTTATTGGCACCAGCCCATATTTTAGCAGCAGCCTTATGCTGTCCATCAAACATTAAAACAGGGGAAGAATTTGTAACTCGACAAATGGAAGGTTGTAATTGAGTGTTTACTCTTAAGTGACGATACAAACTCCAAAGGTGAGGTAAAATTAAAGGACGAGGTTGTAGTTCTAATTCAGACTCCTCCTTGCCATCATTCATAATATTAACAACAGGGACAGATGCATAAAAATATTTCATGCCAGTAGTAGGACAATAATATATTTCATATTCTTTGACATCTGGTAAACTTAACTTTTGTTTATCCTTGTAAAAAGATAGCTCTACCGTGTTTTGTTCTTCATTAATATTATAAATTACTGGATATCCAAAATCATCATCAAGTTTGTACTTGAGAACATCATTTAGTTTTACTTGTAACCCGTCATTTTCAATTTTTTCAAAAATATTCTCCATCTCCAATTTGTCCCGATATTCTGATAGAGTCATATCTTTTTTAGCTAAGTTGTGTTTACGACATACCGGAGCAATGTTTTCTAATGTTGAATCTTCGGAACGGATAAAAGGATTAATGTGATCATAATGAATGTCTTTTTCATCATGAATAGGTTGATTATCAATGAAACAGTTTATACTACCATCATCTTTTCTATATCTCTTTTTAACTATTTCTTTTTCGGAATCATTTAGCTGTCTTTTCATTAATACCTCAATTTTATTTTGCGCTATAACGACGTTGCCGATAACCCGCCGCCCAGAACAGCAATGCAGATTAAAACGACAAAGCCAAAGATTTAGCAAACTGCACTTATCTTTCTTCGCAAGTGCAGTTTGCAATAATGTTATTTAATAGAACTACTTAAAACAACAAACTTAAAACGGAACGACCAACCCAAGAATATCATAAAACCCGAGTGCGAAAAGGCGGTCGGGTTGATTGGCTTGTTAGCTTACAGGTAGTGATGATTATATAATCCTTTACTTAATAATAATTTTGCCACCGCTAAAGCCATTGGTTGTTTAGTAAGCATTTCAATCCAATACCATTGACCATTTGGATTATTC
>JAIOIM010000041.1 GCA_019912505.1 Ignavibacteriaceae bacterium | reverse complement strand
AGCAAAGAGGTTTCATAATTGGGAATAGAATATTTACAACAACGAATGGTGGAAATTCTTGGTCAACCTTTACTCCCGGCTCTTTTCTGTACGATATAGATTTTCCAGACACATTAAATGGCTGGTCAGTTGGGCTAAATGGTAAAGTGTTGAAGACTTTCGATGGCGGTTTGAATTGGAGTACAGTTAACCTAAATACTACTAATGGTTTATTGGCTGTGGATTTTTGCGATTTGAATACCGGTTATCTTGCAGGAATTAATGGGACGTTATATAAAACCATTAATGGCGGAATTACTTGGCAGAAATTTCCTCAAATTGCTCTTCATGATATTTATGACCTATGTTTTATAAACTGCGATGTTGGTTTTGCAGTCGGGGATTATATTTATAAAACAACAGACGGCGGTACAAGCTGGCTAAAAAAAACCGACATTGATGACATCATTAAAAGTATTGTACACATTCCCCCATCGTCCTTCTATGCTTGCAGTATTGGTGGTCTGCTTTATTCTTCATCGGATAATGGCGAAACATGGAGTACAAAAACTAAAAATAAAACTTTCACAAGTCTTACTATTAACAACTCGAACATATTGTTTGCCGCCGGAACAAATGGAGTTTTACTTTCAACAAATCCACCAATAACAACCGAAGTTAAATTGTCCGATAAGAGCAGCCCGAATAATTTTATTTTATACCAAAACTACCCCAACCCATTCAACCCGAGTACAACGATAAAATACTCAATTCCCAAAAGGGTCAATAGTCAAAGCTCAATAGTCAATCTCAAAGTTTATGATGTACTCGGTAGGGAAATAACCACGCTCATCAACAAAGAACTTGCGCCGGGTAATTACGAAGTAGAGTTTAACGCAAGCAGCCTTGCAAGCGGTGTTTATTTTTACAGGCTTGAAGCGGGAAGTTTTATACAAACGAAGAAGATGATTTTATTACGATAAAAGGAGATGAAATGAAACAATTGTATATTTTAGTTTTTTTACTGCTAACATCATCTTTATTTCCGCAGCAGCCGGTATTTTCCCAAACTTACCCCTACGCTTTTTGTAACTTTTACTGGGTGGAACAAATGAGTAACGGTTATCTACTTCAATCATATTTTACAAATAACAGCGACTCTATGGCGATAGTAAAATTAAACTTTAATGGCGATATTGAATGGCATCATGCTTTTAGATATACGCAATACCCGGCTATATATCCTAAAACAACTGTTGCAGTAGATTCGGAGTTAATAATTTCAATTCGAAGAAGTTATAGTCCGGCGAACGGTTTAGATATTGATGCATTCGGTGCCGATGGAGATAGTCTTTGGTCGAAAACTTACAGTACTAACTTTGGCTGGATAAATTTAGTACGGGCTTTTAAAATTAACGAAGATATAATAATTGGGCTTGGAGCAAACTTTACGAAATTAGGTGTTGTTTGTTTGGATACGCATGGAAATTTCAAGTGGGAAAAGTTTAATAATTTGATAATTTCTGCAACTCCAAAAGATATGAT
>JAIOIM010000348.1 GCA_019912505.1 Ignavibacteriaceae bacterium | reverse complement strand
AACTTATTCAATGATGTATAAAAAAACCTCAGTTGTTTTCTTGTCAAAAATAATTCCAATAACATATTTAAATTTGTAGGAGTTTTTAATGGGTTGGTTTACTAAATTCATCGAGTCTTCTCTAGGGAAAAAATTAGTAATGGCGCTTACCGGTGTGCTGCTAATGCTTTTTCTTACAGTTCACTTTATAGGCAACATGTTCCTCTATTTTGGTCCTGCTGCTTTTCAAAAATATGTAGAAACCTTAGAAGCCGTTAAACCTTTAGTAAGGGTTGTTGAAGTTTTGTTAGCACTGCTTTTCATTTCCCATATCTTTACCGGTGTTAGGTTATGGCTGCTAAGTAAAAAATCAAACCCGAAAAAGTATGCAGTTAATGCTTCAAGCGAAAATTCAAATATTTTCTCTCGAAGCATGGCTATCACCGGAAGCGTCATTTTTATTTTTCTTATAATTCACTTATCCACTTTCTGGGCAGGGTTTAATTTTGCAAAACATCCTAATACAGGATTTCCCTTTTATGAAATGGTAGCCGAGTGGTTTAGTAATATATACTACTCACTATTCTATATCATTGCAATGGGCTTTCTTGGTTTTCATCTTAACCATGCATTCCAGAGTGCATTTCAAACGTTCGGTATAAATCACAAAAAATATACGCCGTTTATAAAAAAAATAGGAACTGTTTACGCAATTATAATGGCGTTAGGTTTCGCATCTATTCCAATCTACTTTTTACTTGGAGGCAGATAATGATGAAGTTAAATCCAAATGTTCCTGAAGGCAGCATTGCCGAAAAATGGTCGAATCATAAATTTTCAATGAAACTTGTCAATCCCGCAAATAAAAGAAAGTTTGATATTATTGTTGTAGGTACAGGTCTGGCAGGTGCCTCTGCGTGCGCAACTCTGGGTGAATTAGGTTATAAAGTAAAAGCCTTTACCTATCACGATTCTCCACGCCGCGCTCACTCAATTGCCGCGCAAGGGGGGATAAACGCAGCAAAAAATTATCAGAACGATGCCGACTCGGTTTACCGTTTGTTTTATGATACAGTAAAGGGGGGAGATTTCCGTTCGCGTGAGGCTAATGTATACAGATTGGCGGAGGTAAGCAATAATATTATCGATCAGTGTGTTGCACAAGGCGTTCCATTTGCACGAGAGTACGGCGGCACTCTTGCAAACCGTTCATTCGGCGGAGCGCAGGTATCAAGAACATTTTACGCACGCGGTGAAACCGGACAGCAGCTTCTGCTTGGCGCATACGGTTCGCTTAACAGACAAATTCATCTGGGTAATGTTGAGATGTATAACCGCCGCGAAATGCTTGATTTAGTACTTGTTGACGGCGTTGCAAAAGGAATTGTAGTTAGAAATCTATTAACCGGCGAATTAGAAAGACATTCAGCTCAGGCTGTTGTGCTTGCTACCGGCGGTTATGTAAATGTTTTTTTCTTATCTACAAATGCGATGAACAGCAACGCAACGGCATCATGGCGCGCCCACAAACGCGGTGCTGCTTTCGCAAATCCCTGCTACACACAAATTCATCCCACCTGTCTTCCTGTACATGGCGAAGCTCAATCAAAATTAGTTTTGATGAGCGAAAGTTTGAGAAATGACGGTAGAATATGGGTTTCTAAAAAAGTTGATGATAAACGAACTGCAAATCAAATTCCCGAAGAAGAAAGAGATTATTATCTCGAAAGAAGATATCCCGCATTCGGAAATTTAGTACCACGTGATGTTGCTTCTAGAAACGCCAAATATGTTTGTGATGAAGGACGCGGCGTCAAAGGCGGTCGGGCGGTTTACCTCGATTTCTCTGATGCTTTTAACCGCATCGGAAAAGATGGTGTAAAAGACAGATACGGAAATTTGTTCGATATGTATCAAAACATTACCGGAGAAGACCCGTATGAAGTGCCGATGATGATATATCCTGCGCCGCATTATTCTATGGGTGGTTTATGGGTCGACTATAATTTGATGAGCAACATACCCGGTTTGTTTGTTCTTGGTGAAGCTAATTTTTCTGACCATGGCGCAAACAGGCTCGGTGCAAGCGCATTGATGCAGGGTTTGGCAGATGGTTATTTTGTTATACCTTATACTATCGGTAATTATCTTGCAACAGCAAAACCTGAAAAAGTCGATCCTGACAGTACAGAGTTTAAGGCAACGGAAAAGAATGTTCAGGAAGATATTAAAAAACTTCTTTCGGTAAACGGAAAACAAACAGTTGATGAAATCCATAAAAAACTTGGAATGATCTTAATTGATAAAGTTGGTATGTCGAGAGAAGAAAAAGGATTGAGCCAGGCAATTAAAGATATAAAAGAATTGCGGGAAGAATTCTGGACAGATGTAAAAGTTGTTGGTAAGGGGGAAGAGCTTAACCAAACTTTAGAACGTGCCAGCAGAGTTGCCGATTTTCTTGAACTTGGCGAGTTGATGGCGAAAGACGCGTTAAACAGAAATGAAAGCTGCGGCGGTCACTTCCGCGAGGAATACCAAACTCCCGAAGGTGAGGCATTAAGAAGAGACGATGAGTATGCTTACGTGGCTGCCTGGGAATATATAAAACCGGGTGAATGGAATTTGGAAAAAGAAAATCTTGAATTTACAAATGTTAAATTGGCAACTAGGAGTTATAAATAATGAGCGACAATCATCTAACCTTAAAGTTAAAAATCTGGCGTCAGGAAAACAGAAATGCAAAGGGATACTTTGAAGAATTTAACCAAAAAGTTTCCCCCGAATCTTCAATTCTTGAAATGCTTGACGAAGTAAATAATCTTCTGGAAGCCCAGGGGAAAACGCCTATTGCATTTGAAAGCGATTGCCGTGAAGGAATTTGCGGTACCTGCGGTTTGGTTGTCGGCGGGCGTCCTCACGGACCACTGTCCAAAACCGCAACATGTCAACTCCATATGCGCAACTTTAAAGACCACGAAACTTTATATATCGAACCGTTTCGGGCGGCAGCATTTCCTATTATAAAAGATTTAATTGTTGATAGATCGGGTTTGGATAAAATACAGCAAGCCGGTGGTTATACTTCATTTAATACCGGCAGCGCCCCGGATGCCAATGCAGTTTTAATTTCAAAAGAAAAAGCTGACCTTGCGCTGGATGCTGCGGAATGTATCGGATGCGGCGCATGTGTTGCAGCTTGTAAAAATTCATCCGCAGTGCTTTTTGTGGGCGCAAAAGTCTCCCAATTTGCACTGCTTCCACAAGGGCAGCCGGAACGCTACGAGCGCGTAGAAGCAATGGTGAAGGCGATGGATGATAATTTCTTTGGGAGTTGTACAAACACATACGCTTGCGAAGCCGAATGTCCGCAGGGTATCTCAGTAAGCAACATTGCACGTTTGAATAGCGATTACTTAAAAGCGAATTTAGTAAGCAGCGTTACTCATCAGGATGTAAAGTAACCTCTCCATAATTCATATTAATGGTAATGTAATTTGATTAAACCCCGGTATTAGCCGGGATTTTTTTAGTGTTATTGTTGCCACGCCTCATTATCGGGATTCCCCTTTATTGACCTTTCAAATAGTTATATTTGAACCTGCTTTTTTTTATCTTGGATTAATGATTTCGGAAAAGATATGTTTGAAAAAGAAATTCAATTTATAAGTGACTTTACATTAAACAAAATAAAAAAACTCGGACCGTTTTTTACGTTCGAAAAATTGTTTAATGCAGAAGTTCACCCAGCTATTGTTCAGTATATTTCAGCAGAACTCGATTATCTAATTTACGAGGACAGGCAAAAACTGCTGAGTAAATCGGTCTTTGATTATTCGGGCAGCGAAATTACGAAGCACTTTTTGGCAATAGGGCAGGAAATAAAAAAAAGTAAAAAAGTCTCGTATCAGGATGTAAAAAATCTGGTTGTACAAGCTGTATCATTTAATATAAACTTTACAGTGCGTCCTCGATGGTCCATCTCAAAACTAGCGTTTGACAAAGATGAGTTTAGAACCGCCGAAGAGATAAACATTATTCTCAGCTACATCTACTATTACGATTATATAAGAAATGTTGTAAACGCTTATATCCGTAAAAAAGGGCTTGTAAATATTTCAGCGTCCGATTTTAGTTTGGTACTCGGCAGACTCGATAAAGAATTATTTACTGTGCGTACTACTGAGTTGATCGATAATTCACTTTATGCCATTGCCGATTTTACTTCAATCGGCGGTTTGAAAAAAAAGACAGTTCCGGTAAGTTCAATTGAGATGTTTCTTAAAGAAAAAAATCTTATTGATTATCTATTCAAGTTGCGCAGGGCAATGCCATCCGAGGCAAAACAAAAGTACACCGTTGAAGAAATAAGAAGGGTGTTATATTCGTCTTCCCAACCGGATGAGAAAGCTGTTCTACCATCCCAAGAAAATGTTGAAATTGAAACACCGGAAGATCAGCAGGATGAACTCGTTGTTGAAGAAGAAATAGGCAGCGGTATATTTGAAACCGATGAACCTGAGGAAGTTAATTTGGAGGAACCCGATGATGCAGACAACTCTGAAGAAATTAATAAAGATTATTCAGGCGAGTTAGAGGTTGAAAGTACTATAGAATCGGTTGGGGATAACAAAGGCAAGAACGGCGGCGAAACTGACACAAAAAAAATAATAGAAAATGAGGACAATACTGAAGACTTCTTTGAATTGACCGATTCTGCTGAAGCACTGCTAAATGAATTGTCTGAAGATACTGTTGTTGAAAAAAAAGAAGACTTTCTCGATATGTTCAATAAAGAACTTGATGAGTTGACTAAAAATGATATAGATATCCAATCCGATGCTGAAGAACTTGAATTTGATTTGACCAACAAAGAACATTTAGATTCCTTGTATGATTTTGAAGACGAACCCGATTCAGTTCTAGATAATACGTTTGATGAAGAAGAAACCGAAACAGATGAATTTAACTTTGACGATGATGAAAAATTAATAAGTCTTGAAGCTGAGCTGAATATAAACAATCTAAAAACTGATGATGAAAACACCGAACTTGACCTTGAAAAAATTGCAGACGAAAATATTTCTGCTCTTGCTTCCCCTACGCCGGTAAGAGAAAAAGATATTTTTGTTTATATGACCGATAAAGAAATTGATAAGTTAGTTGAAAACATCTTTAATGAAGACCGGGATGATTTTGCAACTACGATGGAAAAAATAACAGAATGCAGTTCGTATGAGGAAGCGACTGAAATTCTAAAAGGTGTCTTCTTTACTTATAGAGTAAATCCTTATTCACGCGATGCTGTAACCTTAACAAATGCAGTGTCAAATTATTTTGAACAGGCTTAAAAATTATGTTTATAGATTATGCACAAATAGAAATTAGTGCCGGTAATGGCGGCGATGGTGCAGTTGCTTTCCGACGTGAAAAATATGTTCCAAAAGGAGGACCTGCAGGCGGTAACGGCGGTGATGGTGGAAGCGTTATTATCCGGGCGCATCATAACCTTGCAACTTTATTGGATTTTAGATACAAAAAAAAATATGCTGCCGGTAAAGGTCAGGCGGGACAAAACTCGCTAAAAGATGGAAAAAATGGTGAGGACATTATAATAAAAGTACCCGTTGGTACTGTTATAAAAGATGCGGAAACAGGCGATGTAATTTCTGACTTAAATGCTGATGAGATTGAATTTTTTGCTGCACGCGGCGGCAAAGGCGGAAGAGGAAACAGTAATTTTGCTACTTCTACAAACCAGGCACCCCGTTATGCTGAAGACGGCAGACCGGGCGAATCAAGAAAAATAATTTTAGAATTAAAACTAATTGCCGATGTTGGTCTTGTCGGATTTCCGAACGCAGGTAAGT
>JAIOIM010000347.1 GCA_019912505.1 Ignavibacteriaceae bacterium | reverse complement strand
CTGATTTCTTTTGTTTTGTAACCGATTTTAGTGTTATTTTGTTCATCAGAAAAGTGGTGTATTGTTTGTTGATTTTTTGTTTTTTACACTACAAAATTAAACAACTTACGCCACTTTTCCTGATATTTATTTTAGATTTTTAGGTATAAAGTAAAACAACCTGAAATAAATCATTTAGCTAAAAGAATCACTTGCTAAAGCTTACTCAATCCTCATCACGGGGTAAAGATTTAGTTTTTCATCAAAGTATGGAGAGCGTTCGTAAAAAAAGTTTAATCGAGCATTGGGGTTACTTTTAAACTTTTCATCATCTGCCAATTTTTTTTCAAACTCTTTTTTTAGTGCCGAATTATCCGCGAGCATTTCGGCGGCTACTTTCTCCATCACGTACGATTCAAAATATTCCTTCTGCTCGAATATTACGTTAAAAAATCCCCATTTTACAAATGAATCATCACTCTTTGGTTCAAGCATAGTAAGTATTACTCGCACAGTCCGCTGATTAGTTGGAATATAAAAAGTACCGACAGGCGCAATAATTTTATCATTAAAAGTTTCAGTTTCAAATCTTGCAGTGTGCCTTCCTTCATAAGAGGATTTTGCAAATGTTACGTTTTTAAATTTTGTTTTTGTAACATTAAATTCTTGCGCCTCCTTTAAAGTATCTACTCGAATACCGTGAAGCGTTATTCGGTCAATAATAGAACTCCACTCAGCCGGTATTAAATAAGCCTTCGGCGCTTTAACTGAATCAGCCGGTTGTACATCATTGTAATATGGCACTTTCATATCGAGCTTTTCATCGGTGTAAATTAATTTTTCCGTTCCCGAAATTTCGCTCATCTCTTTTTTATATTTAAAACCTTTAAATAACATAGTGTCCGCTTTTTCAGATGCTTTAAAATTAAGCGGCATAAATTTATTATCAATCGTAAAATCTTTTACGCTGTTTTTATCGGCAGCAGTATTCAATTTTACTAACTCGGCGGCGTTGTTTGCAACATATTCAATTGAAGCTATAAGTGCTGCCCTCGTTGAAAAAACTCTGTCTTTGTATGGCTTCAACATGTGTGTTTCTATCAGCAAACCTGGACGGTTTTGTATTGCGGCGTATCCTTCAGAAAGTCGCGGCGAAGCTGCCCAGTCAACTATACCGCTTTCAAAACCTTTGTCCCAATCGCGGAAAGAGACATACGGTGCAATTAAAAAACCCTGGTCTTCAACCCGATTTACAAAATATGGAGTAAATTTGTTTTTTACCCAGTCACCGGTTTCTTTATAAATGTTTGTATACTTTTCGAGCGCATACGTAATATTATATTGATAATCCGCACCATCGGTTGTGTGAGTGTCTATAAAAAAATCGGGGAGCCACGTGCTGAATAATTTTAACATAGCCTGCATTTCCGGCGCATCTGCTTTTACCCAGTCGCGGTTTAAGTTTAAGTTTTGAGCCGTAGTTCTCCAGCCCATTTCTGTTGGTCCGTTCTGGTTTATTCTGTTGTATGCACGGGATCTTTCATGCGCGTCAACGCTGAAGATAGGAACGACGAGCAGAATAACATCATCAAGCAGTTTTTCTTTTTCTTTTGTTATCAATATTTCACGTAGTAAAATCATGGAGGCATCTTTTCCCTCAATTTCGCCGGAGTGAATACCGTTCTCAATCAGCATAATAGGTTTGCCGGTTCTTTTAGCATCTTCCGGGGTGAAGGCTTTATCTTTCGAAATAACTATACACCACATTTCTCTATTCTGCGGCGAATTACCAAAAGTAAACATCTTTGCAAAGTTAGAAGCGTCTGCAAGTTTTTGGAAATATTCAATCGATTCTGCATAGCGGGCAGTTTCAAGATAATTTGATTTTTCAAATTTTGTCTGCCACATATTTTCGACCTGAGCGAACGGGGTAGAAACAATAATAAAAATAAAAAATAATGTTTGTACAAATAATTTCATCTAAACCTCCAATAGTTGGTAACAAAATTAAAAAATTACCCGATAATAAAATGGATAGTTGATTTACAATCGAAAAAAAACCTAATTTAAATGAGTTGTTGTATATCATAACATCTTATTCATCCTTTTATCATCTTTACGTCACTTTGTGTTATTGATAATTGGATTTTGAGATAACCAAAATTTTGTTAGTTTTGAACCATAACTAAGAGTAGGACAAAATGGATATTCCAATTTTAGATAAAAGCAAATATTTAAAGGGGCTTTTGGTAATAGCAAAGAAAGATAATCAACTAAACGAGCAAGAAAAAAAATTTATAAGGGGAATTGCAAACAAGCTGGGTTTTGCAACTGATTTTTATGAAGATACTTTAAAAGGTTTAATGTCCAACAAATATATTTCCGAAGATCCGGTAGAATTTTCGGATAAAAAAATTGCCCAATCATTTGTTACCGATGGGCTGCGTCTTGCTATTGCTGACGAGGTTGTAACCGAAAACGAAATAAAATGGCTTAAAGAAACAGCAGCAGCTAACGGGTTAGAGGACAGTTGGTTTAATGAAAAGCTAAAATTATTAAAAGAAACTCCTTCAAAATCAATTTTTACCGAGTACGCTCTTTATTCGATTATCTAAATAAATAT
>JAIOIM010000346.1 GCA_019912505.1 Ignavibacteriaceae bacterium | reverse complement strand
CCTTGAGTACCTATTCCCTAAAAAGCTGATTCGTTACGTAATTGATGGTACGGATGCCGATTCAATTGAAAATTTGGCGATGCTGGAAATAAGATCTATGCAGGAACGACATTATTCGAACATCTTTATTTTTAGTAAGATGGGCGGTTATGCTCCTACAATGGGCATCATTGGTACGGTGATGGGTTTGATAATGACTCTTGCCAACGCCGGTGGTGAACCGGGTCTGCTTATTAAAAGTATTGCTACGGCATTTATCGCAACTCTATGGGGCGTCTTCAGTGCTAATATATTATGGTTACCTATAGGCGATAGATTAAAAAAATGTCACTCGGAAGAAAAACACATGATGGAGATATCCTTGGAGGGAGTACTGGCTTTACAGAATGGAGAGATTCCTTCGATAGTAAAAGCCAGACTAATAAGTATGCTGCCTCAAAAAGAACAGGCAGAAATGCTAAGTATGCCCAAGTAGAGGAATCGATTTATGCCGAGGAAGGCGATAAAGACAGGTATTTAATTACATATGCCGATCTTATAACTCTGCTTCTTGGTTTGTTTATTATACTTTATGCAATTTCTACTGTTGACGTAAAAAAGTATGAAAAAATGATGTCGGCAGTAGGTGACTTTTTCGGTAACGCTAAGGTTGTTAACTTACAAAGCAGTGTAATGCCAAGTATGGTTCCGCCTGCAGGTACTTTAAAGGATGAATTAGAACGGCTTATTTATGAAAATAATTATGCCGAATCGATAAAGCTTGACGAAAATGAACGTGGAATTACTATCCATATTATGGATAATATTCTCTTCCCTTCCGGCAGCACCGATTTATCGGCGAGTTCGATTATAGTTCTTGGAAAAATTGCATCAATTATAAAAGTATTGCCAAATGATATTAGGATTGAGGGACACACTGACAATATTCCAATCAAGTCGTCAGTTTATCCTTCCAATTGGCACTTATCGGTGGCAAGGGCGCTAAGCACAGCGTATTATTTAATTGAGCATGAAAAACTTGACGCGAAAAAACTTTCAATTGTTGGATATGCGGAGTATCAACCGATAATGTCAAACGATACTCCCGAAGAAAGATCACGAAATAGACGTGTAGATATAGTAATAATAAAAAAGTGAACTAATTATGAAAATAGTTACAGAACAATTTGGCGAAATTGAATTTCGGGAAGAAAATGTTTTCCAGTTTTCATCGGGTGTACTTGGTTTTGAACAACTAAAAAAATTTCTTTTGATAAAAACCGATGAAGAGTTATTTTACTGGTTAAATTCCACCGAAGAACCGGAAATTGTTTTTCCATTGGTTGGGCTGGGAGTTATTGAAGAAGATTATCCCACAGCAGAAAAATATGAAGCATTCGGTATTGTAACATTAAACTCCGATCCGCTTAAAATTACGGTTAATATGAAGGCGCCGGTTTATTTAAACCAGGATGAGAAAAAAGGTTTTCAAAAAATTATTGACAGCGAAAAGTATAATGTATATTATAATCTTTTCGTGGAATAGAGAAGGTTGTTATGCTTGTTCTAACCCGAAAAACAGATGAAGAAATTATTATTAACGGAAATATCCACATCAAAATTGTTGGCATATCGGAAGGGAAAGTAAAGCTTGGCATAACCGCTCCTATTGAGGTGGAAATATTGCGCGGCGAAATTTACCAAACCGTTAAAGATAATGCCATTGAAGCTTTGAAGCAAAGCACTCAAAAAATTAAGGATCTCTCTAAACTGAAGGTCCATAAACTTGAACAGTAAAGATTTGTAAGAATAATAATGAGCAGCGAAAAAAAAATAACTGTACTGGTTGTAGACGATTCGGATATTATCCGCAACTCGCTTCGTAATTTTTTTCAGGATTATAACTTTGAAGTTATTACCTGCCATGACGGGCTTGAAGGAATTCAAAAAACGAAGGAACACCGACCGAGTCTTATTTTCCTCGACTTGATGATGCCGAACTTTGACGGCGTAAAAATGCTGCAGGTAATAAAGGTATTGGATGAATTAAAAAACATACCCGTAATAGTTATCAGTGCTAATACCAACCGCAGCAATGTGCTAGCCTCAATTGAAGCCGGCGCGGAAAGAGTTATTTCAAAACCACTGCAAAAAGATGTAATAATAAAACATGTTAACGAAA
>JAIOIM010000345.1 GCA_019912505.1 Ignavibacteriaceae bacterium | reverse complement strand
GCTCATGGATTTTGATGCGGCGTATGTTTTTGATGCGGCTCATGAATTTTGATGCGGCTTATATTTTTTATGCAACGCATGGTTTGTAAAATTTTTAAGAATATAAACATACATGAAACAAATTTTAATTTTATGCACAGGTAATTCGTGCCGAAGCCAGATGGCGGAAGGTTTTCTCAAATCACTCGACAGCAATCTCAAAGTGTTTTCCGCAGGGACAAACCCCGCAGCCAGGGTTAGTTCAATAGCAATAAAAGTAATGAATGAAATTGGAATTGACATAAGCGATGGAGTCCCGGAAAGTGTAGAAAAATATTTAACCATGCCGTTTGATTTTGTTATTACAGTATGCAACCATGCAAAAGAAACGTGTCCGATTTTTATCAGTAATGTAAAAGAATATCTTCATATCGGTTTTGAAGATCCTGCAGATGCTGCCGGCGGCGAAGAAGAAGTGCTTGCAATTTATAGAAAAGTAAGAGACGAAATAAAGCGAGATTTTTATAATTTATATTTAAGCAAAATTAAAAATTCATAATTCATTCCGTTAGCTAACGGATCATAAATCAAAGTTGCCATGAGCGGAACAATAAAGCGATTATCATTCTTAGACAGATACTTAACCCTCTGGATATTTTTAACGATGTCCATCGCAGTGGTTTCAGGTTACTTGTTTCCCGGCTTAGTAAAATTCTGGGGTTCATTACAGAGCGGCGCGACGAACATCCCCATTGCCATAGGTTTGATTTTAATGATGTACCCGCCGCTTGCTAAGGTTAAATACGAAGAGCTTCCCGATGTTTTTAAGAACATAAAAATACTGTCGCTGTCATTAATTCAAAACTGGATTATTGGACCGGCGCTAATGTTTCTTTTGGCAGTGGTTTTTCTACAGGGCTATCCTGAATATATGGCGGGATTAATTTTAATTGGCTTGGCACGCTGTATTGCGATGGTTATTGTCTGGAATGAATTAGCAGAAGGGGACACAGAATACGCTGCAGGATTAGTTGCGTTTAATTCTATCTTTCAAGTATTATTTTTTTCGGTATACGCATATCTGTTCTTAACCATTTTACCAAGGATGCTTGGTCTTCAAACTTTTGCTGTGGATATAACCATCGGGCAGATTGCAGAAAGTGTTTTTATATATCTCGGCATTCCATTTTTAGCCGGAATGATAACACGCTTTGTTTTGCTGAAGGTTAAATCAAAAGAGTGGTATGAGAAAAAATTTATACCAAAAATTAGTCCCATTACATTAATAGCATTATTATTCACAATCTTTGTAATGTTTTCGTTAAAAGGGGAGTACATAATAAAAATACCGATGGATGTTGTCCGTATTGCAATACCGCTTGTAATTTATTTTGTAGTGATGTTTTTTGTTTCGTTTTTTCTCAGCAAAAAAATCGGAGCAGGTTATTCAAAAACAACAACGCTGTCATTCACAGCAGCCAGCAATAACTTTGAACTTGCAATTGCAGTAGCAATAGCTGTATTCGGTATTAATTCAGGGGAAGCATTTGCAGCGGTTATCGGTCCGCTTGTTGAAGTGCCGGTTTTAGTATTGCTCGTAAATGTTGCTTTGTTCTTTAAGAAAAAATATTTTAATGACGAAATAGTAAATAGTTAAAATTGAAAATCATTACAGGTGGGAAGAGGTGCTGAAATTATTTTGAAAGTTTTTTCTCCCAAATTATAACGAGAATTGAAACAACCGTCATTATTATTACAAATGATATGATAGAATTTACTAAGCTCATTGATCTATAAACTGATGTTGCTATGTTGCCAATAACAACCCACTGAACAATATAAAAAGCCGTCACGTTTTTCCCCGCCCACTTTGTGTATATAACAAAAATATTTTTCCCGGCATATTCTTCTAATTTGTTTACTGCCAAAGAAAACCAGGCAAGAAAACCTGTTACCCATAAAAGAAATAATAAATTATGGTTGTAATAAACATCAAGACTATGTGAGATGTTTACGGCATAGCTGATAGTTGTAATTATAAATATAAAAACGATAGCCAATCCAAAATTCATCACAGTGCCAGTAAAAATAATTTTGCCAAATTTATTTTTGAAAAAATAAAATGCACAGCCAAGTGCAGAGTAGGCAAACCAGGGAACTAAAGGAAAATATGACCATTCAGTTCTTCCCCACAAAAATGACTGAATATATGCAGCGGGTTCATTTATATCAGAATAAATATCAGGAAGATAATTACGGACGAGCCCTGCCGCGAGAGCAACTAATAAATAAAGATAAAACTTATCGTCAAAGATTATTTTTAGAAAAGCAAGAAGAATAATACTTAATCCGGCAAGCGGAAGTATATCGACGCCGAAGATATAATGGTAAGGGTTTAAGTTATACTCACCAGAGTAAATTTTTATAAGCAAATGAAAATTTAAACCGATGTTCAGAAAAATACCTCCGACAAAAAGAAGCGATCCCCTTTTTAATTGTTCAATTAGATTTTTTTTGCTCCGCGCAAAATAAAAACCCATTATAGCCATAAACAGCGGAGCCGCGGGCGGACCGCCAAGGAACAGCGATACTTTACCGATGGTGCTGTTGTAAATATCCGGGAGAGCAAACAATTCCATTATGTGAACCTGTACCATAAACAAAACCGCCATTCCCTTTAGAAGGTCGGCGGTCTGCTCACGCTTAGGATCGTAAAATATATTTTTAATTTTATTGTTCAACATCGGCAATTATAAAAACAAATTAGCTTTTACTCCGAGTGTAAAATAATCAACAGAAAAGAAAGAAAATTTTGTGTGCTGGTATGCCGCGGTTAGTTTCCATTTGTACGAAGGGAAATACTCCGCTAGCATAAAATATTGGTATTTCTGAATATCCGGCTGATTGTATATTGTTAGTAAATCCGAATCGAAGTAAAACGCGCGTTTACCCGCAAAGCCACCAGCTTTTAATAGCAATCTATCATCTGCAAGATAATGAATTTTCGCAGCAACGGAATAAAGGTTATTACCTTCGTGGTCTTTTGTGTAATTGGGTTTTATCGAAACGAACAGCGGGTAACTAATAATTTTTTCAAGTCGCAAGGTTAACTGCCGTATTACTTTGTTCGTTACCCCGAAGTTATATTGATATGTAAACGCAGCGCCGAAATAAAATGTTTCGTAATAATAGGAAGCATCGACATTGTATAAGTTTGTGTACTCGGTATACTTGTCTGTGTATGGTTTGTAATCATACTCGCCTCTATAATGAGCATAATGATATTTAAGAACGACAGGGAAAAAATCGTGCAATCCGCCTGCAAGAAAAGTCTGCTGTTTATATTTCCATGCAGGGTTGTCGATGTTTAGAAGTTCGTAGTGGTTAATTAAATAAAACGAACCCAACACATTCCATGTATTGTAAAATGATACCGCGTTTGTTTTTGTTGTATCGCTATAGCTGCCATACGTGTAATAAACAGATGGACTAACAAAAGTAGAATCTGCAAAACCAAAACCGGCACAAAGTATAAAAAGAATAAAAATAAAATTTTGTTTCCTCATTATTTAACCAATTTTAATCCGGCGGCAGCGAGGGAATCGTTCGGACTGAGCATTAAAGCTTTGGTAAGTAATTCTTTTGCTTTTTGATTATTGCCTAAATAATAATATGTATAACCGAGAGACAGATTTGGTTCATACTCGCCAGGGTAAAGTTTATAAACTCTTTCGAGATATGTT
>JAIOIM010000040.1 GCA_019912505.1 Ignavibacteriaceae bacterium | reverse complement strand
ATCAATTACCGGACTGTCAGCTAAAATATCTATGAATGTTGTGGGCGATAATTTAATTGAGGTTCTAAAAGAAATCCAACGAAAATCTAACCTTGTATTTATTTATGAAGATGATCTTTTAGATATTGACGGAATAAACTTAACCGCAGAAAATGAAACAGTGTATGAGATATTATCAAAACTATTAAACCCCTACCGTATTAGTTTTTATGAATTCCAAACAAACAAAATAGCGCTTGCAAAAAAAGACAAAATTGATGAAAAAACCGGTGAGATTTTTGGCAAAATAAAAGATGAAACCGGTGAGTATTTAATGGGCGCCAACATACTGATAAAAGAATTAGGCATCGGCGGCGCATCTGATTCTAAAGGCTATTATTCAATTCGTAATGTTAAACCAGGTAATTATACAATTGAAATTTCTTTTATTGGGTACGAAAAACATACCGAAAAAATTGTAATTATGCCGGGTAAAAAAGTTGAACTTAATATTATATTAAAATCATCTGCTTTCCAGATAGGCGGAATTGAAGTTGTCGGTACCAGCGATTTACTTCCCAAGGATGTTAATACAAAAACATATATAAACAGCGGCGAAATTGAACACTACCAAGCTTCAAGTTTAAAAGATGTGCTCGACCTAGTCCCCGGCGTTCAAAAAACTGATAACCCCGGTTTAGGTAAAACATCTCAAATAGCAATTCGCGGTGATGAAGGCGATCAACTCTCGGCATTCGGTACATTAATAATGGTAGACGGCGTCCCGATGAGCAATAACGCAAATCTTCAATTCGAAAGATTGGGCGGCTCAAAATTCGGTTCTTCAAACATCGGCGCCGGTATCGATTTACGCACAATCCCAGCGGATAATATTGAATCGATTGAGGTAATTACAGGTTTGCCATCGGTAAGATATGGTGATGTAACGGCAGGCGTTATTAATGTGCAGACAAAAATAGGCAAATCGCCCCACAGGTTTAAATTTAAAAATAATCCGGACACTCGCGAGGGGAATCTTGGCGGCGGATTTTTGCTGGGCGAATTTGGTTTAAGCTACAATGTTAATCTTGCCCAGAGCGAAAGAGATATTAGAAAAACTGGCGATGAGTATGTGCGTTTAACTGGGCAGGCTGTTTTTTCCGGCAACTACTTTAACAACGCCTTAAACATGAACAACAAATTTAATTTTCAGACTATTCATGATGAAGAAGAACCAAAGGGGGATGTTCAGCAGACAAAAAATTATAACCGTGGTTTTACACTTGGTTTTGCAACTTGGGGTAAATACAAACCCGAAGACGGAGTTTCCTCTCTCGATTTTAATATCTTCACTACAATGCGTCGCGAAAATTCTATGAAGTCCCGTCTCGTTCAGTCTGATCTCCGCATTCTTCCAAACGGTGATACTGTTTCTACATATCTCGGCAAAGTTGAAACGCAAGGAATTGAATGGACGTTTGGAGGAAGGCTTGAATGGAACCGTGTGTTTTATACCGGCAATGTAATTCATAAATTTTTACTTGGTGTTGACCCGCAGTATAATGCAAACACCGGGC
>JAIOIM010000344.1 GCA_019912505.1 Ignavibacteriaceae bacterium | reverse complement strand
TTTTATAATAATATTATTTTTCTTCTTCTCTCGATCTTTCGTAGTCTTCGATAATCTTCGACTCAACTTCTTTCGGCACCTCTTCGTAATGCGAAAAAGTGCGCCTATGAACGCCGCGTCCGGAGGTTAAGCTGCGCAAATGCGATGAATATTTGTAAAGTTCCGAGAGAGGCAGATTAGCTTTGATAAGCTGAAAATGCCCGTCTGATTCCATACCAAGAATTTTACCGCGCTTTGATGAAATATCACCCATAACATCGCCCATAAATTCTTCGGGTACGGTAACTTCAACTTCATAAATCGGTTCGAGTAAACAAGGTTTTGCTGTTAGAAAGCCTTTTTTAAAACCCTGTGACGCTGCCAATTTAAATGACATCTCATCCGAATCGACGTTATGATATGTACCATCAAATAAGGTAACTCTTACATCTATAACCTTACAACCGGAAAGAACCCCGCGAGCCATAATTTCTTGAATTCCTTTTTCAACAGCAGGAATAAATCTTCCCGGAACAACACCGCCAACTATGGCATCTACAAACTCAAAACCGGTGCCGCGGGGCAATGGTTCCATTTTAAAATGAACGTGTCCGTACTGTCCCCTGCCACCCGATTGTTTTTTATGTTTGTATTCAACATCGGCAACCGAACCTTTTATAGTTTCGCGATATGGGATTTTCGGTTTTGCCAAGTCTACTTCAACATTGTAGCGCTCTTTTAATCTTTTAACAGCAAGCGCAAGTTGAAGCTCGCCCTGACCTGAAATAATTGTCTGAGATATTTCAGGATCGAATACCACATTGAATGACGGATCTTCTTCGTGCAAGGTATGAAGACCTGCGGATATTTTATCTTCATCACCTTTAGCTTTGGGGATAATAGCTCCTCTTATAACTGCTTCGGGGAAAAGAATAGGTTTAACTTTTACCGTAAAATTTTTAGATGATAGTGTATTGTTTGTATGTGTATCTTTTAGTTTAACAACAGCGCCAAGATCGCCTGCATGAATTTTTGCGGCTTCTTTACGGTTATGACCGTTTAGCACCGATAGCTGTGACAATCTTTCGGTTTTATTATTTGTTGTGTTTATCAAATCCAAACCGGTTTGTACAGTACCTGAGAAAACCTTGAACAAAGAAAGTTCTCCAACGTGCTGTTCCGATATAATTTTGAAGATGAACATTACCGGTTCTGCGTTATCATCCGGTTTAACTAATACTTTATTTTCAGAATCCATTAAAGCTGCTTCCTCGCCACCCCTATCGGCAGGGCTGGGCAGATAATCAACAGCAAAGTCCAAAAAATTATTTATTCCAACACCCTTTGTTGCGGATGTGGCAAAAACCGGGACGAGATTTTTATTTAGTATTGCCTTTTTAATTCCACTTGTTAAATCTTCTTCCGAAAGAGTTCCATTTTCAAAATATTTATTCATCAAGTCTTCCGAAATTTCGGCAACTTTTTCAATCAATTCGGTTCTAAGTAATTCAGCTGCATCAAGCGCATCGGCTGGGATATCAATTTCATTAACATTTTTACTGCCGGGTGCATCATATTTGTACGCTTTCATTTTAACAAGGTCTACTACGGTATCAAAATTTATTCCCTCATTTAAAGGATAAGTTAATACAATTGCGCCGGGAGAAATTCTTTCCTTTGCTTTGGTAACAATTTCATTAAACTTTGAATGTTCGCTATCTATTTTGTTAATTATAATTGCGGCGGGTAGCTGATATTCTTCAATAAATTTTGCGGTTGCCTCGGTACCTACTTCAATTCCTTCAACTGCTTTTAATATAAGAACAGCAGTATCGGAAACGCGCATCGCACTTTTTACATTGCCCATAAAATCAGCATATCCGGGGGTATCGAGAATATTAATTTTTGAGTTTTTCCATTCGAGATGCAGAAGAGAAGTCGATATGGAAATTTGTTTTTCTATTTCATTGGGAGTATAATCAGAGATGGTGTTGCCCTCGGCAACTGTGCCTATTCTGTTTATTTCTCCCGCCGTGTAGAGCAAGATTTCAGAG
>JAIOIM010000343.1 GCA_019912505.1 Ignavibacteriaceae bacterium | reverse complement strand
ATAAAAAACCGGCTGAGTTAGTTTTCAGCCGGTTTTTTTTATGCAATGCTGATATCTAATTCATCAACTTAAATTTTATTGGAATTTTCATTCTAACTTTTACTGGATTAATACCCTGACGTCCGGGAATAAATTTGGTTGCAATAACTGCCGCTAAAGCTTCTTCATCGCATCCGCCGCAAAAATTAAAATGCCAGAAGTAAAAGCAGAAGAGAAAATATCAATGAGGTTTTTAACACAATCCGATAACTGCGTTTAAGATCGTATTTCGGATTTTTAAAAAGATTCATAAAAACTCCAATAAGTTTATTTGACTGAGAGAGAACAGCAATTAAACTCCGTTCATCTTTAAATGTTTCATCAAGACAAAATATTTTAAAATTATTTACTGATAGCCGGCAACATTAATTCTTGTAAGTAATCATCAACTGTTTTACATTTGAAGAGTTCTTTTTGTGATGTTTATGGTGTTCCGGTTATAACGGAACTCTATCGGGAAGTCCGGTGCAAATCCGGCGCTGACGCGCAACTGTAAGCCTATGTAGGTAAGCCAGGAGACCTGCCATAAACTATTTAATAATCCGCCTTCGCGACCAAGGTATAGATTATAAGATTCATTTCTTATACCTCTCTTACATTCCCTCGCGAAGACATAATCTATAAAGATTTATATTATCGTGTATCGCATTCTACTTACATTTTTAGTTATAATAAATTTAAATGCTCAAACTGTTTCAGTACTCGACAGTTTGACCGCATTACCGATTGAAAATGTAAACATTTATAATATAGACGCCAGTCGATACGCAATTACCGATAGATTAGGAAATTTTAATTTATCCGTTTTCCGCACGAGTGATGAATTGATTTTCTCTCATGTTTCTTATCTTAAAAAACATATTATGGCAAGCCGGTTAAAAAAGAGTTCAACTGTTTATTTAATTCCTTCAAGCACAACAAGCGATGATGTAGTTGTTACGGATAAGAAATTAAAAAGTGGTGCTCAATCATTTACCGAAGAAATAACCCTTACCCCTGAAATGAAAGATTACTATTTAAATACCGGTGATATTTTAAAAAATAAATCGTCACTTTTCATCCGGGATTACGGCGGCTTTGGCGGTGTAAAAACAGCATCGGCACGCGGGTTAAGCAGCGAGAACACAGTTGTACTTTTTAACGAAGCAAGAATTAATGACCTGCGAACCGGACTTGTCGATCTTTCGGTTATCGGAAGTGCGAGCATCGATAAAATATACTATCAAAAAAATGCAGGCGATGATGTTTATTATCCAGCTGCCGGCGGTGTGCTGAAGATTTATTCGGGCGGATCTTACAAGGGTGAAAAGTTAAGCGCAGGAATCAAAATTAGTTCCGATAAATATC
>JAIOIM010000342.1 GCA_019912505.1 Ignavibacteriaceae bacterium | reverse complement strand
CCATCGACTCCCTATTATTCAGCACAAAATTATTAATGAAGGTATATACAGTTTTGTTTATTAAAGAATCAGAAAAAACAGCAATCTCCTGGCGCGAAGAAAAAATATCTTATCATCGTCTACTTCAGCATATAAACTATTACTCATCATTGTATGAAAAAAATGAAGAAGGCAAAGCAGCCGTTTTTGCCCCTAACCGTCCCGAATGGATTTACGCTTTTTACTCAGCGTGGAAAAACGAATCAACAGCGGTTCCTATTGATTTTATGGCGACAGTTGATGAGGTGGCTTATATATTAAACGATTGCAAATCAGAAGTTATTTTTATTTCAAACGAAACAAAAAAAATATTTGATGATGTGCTGCCGCTTCTAAATTATTCTATAACTGTTTTTAATATCGATGAAATTGAGGATAAACATCAGCAATACAAAGCGGTGGAAATAGGGGGCTACGATATTACAAAGACTGCGGTTATTGTTTACACCTCCGGTACAACCGGTTCGCCAAAGGGTGTTATGCTTAGTTACGATAATCTTCTTTCAAATATTGAGGCTGTAACCGAACACATTGAAATATATAATGAATCACGCAACGTACTTGCGCTGCTGCCGTTTCATCATATCTTGCCATTAAACGGCACTATAATTATGCCGCTCAAAATCCATACAACTATAGGACTTTCGCCGTCGATGGTTTCGGAGGACATTATCTCAACACTTCAAAAAAATGAAGTCGCAATAATTATCGGCGTTCCAAGGCTTTATGCGGCTATATGCAAAGGCGTGATGGATAAAATAAATAAAAATTCCGTTGCCAAAGTATTGTTCAGAGTTGCCCGTCTTGTTAATTCCCGTTCCTTCTCAAAAAAAATATTTCATCAGGTGCACGAGAAATTTGGCGGCAAAGTAGAATTTATGGTTTGCGGCGGCGCCAAGCTTGATGAAGATATGGCAAGTGATTTTAAGACTCTTGGCTTTGAAATGCTCGAAGGATTTGGGATGACTGAAGCTGCACCGATGATAACATTTACACGTCCGGGCAGATGGAAGATCGGATCGCCGGGTGAAGCGATGCCGGATCATCAAATAAAAATTATTGACGGCGAGGTTGCTGCAAAGGGGAGAAACATAATGAAGGGGTATTATAACCGCCCTGAAGAAACGGCTGAGGTTTTGAAAGATGGCTGGCTGCATACAGGCGATCTCGGCTATATAGACGATGAAGGATTTCTTCACATAACCGGTCGCTCAAAAGAAATTATAGTTCTTTCCAACGGAAAAAATATTAATCCCGAAGAAGTTGAAAAGAAAATTTTGGCTGTGTCCGATGTTGTTGCGGAAGCCGGTGTGTTTATGCAAAACGATCAGCTTAGCGCTGCGCTGTTTCCTAACTATAAAGCATTAAGAGATGAGGGAGTAATAAATCTTGAGGAAAAATTTAGATGGGAAGTAATTGATAAATATAATAAGACAGCAGCGCCGTATAAAAAAATAAACAAGTTTATTTTATTTAAAGAAGAACTACCTAAAACCAGACTTGGGAAAATACAGCGCTTCAAACTTGTAGAGGTAACAGCGTCTCAAAAAAGTAAAAAAGAAAAATCAATCGAGCCGCAATTTGAGGAATACTTTGTTATCCGCGACTTTTTGAAAGAGCAAAAAAAGACTGAAATATACCCGGATGATCACATCGAAATTGATCTCGGACTTGATTCGCTCGATAAGGTGAGTTTTCAAACATTCCTCGAATCAACTTTTGGGATACAGATAGCAGAAGATACTTTTATTCAGCATCCTACGGTTGAAAAACTTTCACATTTTATGAAAGAAAAGAAAAATAAGCTTTCCGTTGAAGCAATTAAATGGGGGGAGATACTAAAAGAAAAAGCAGATTTAACATTGCCGAAAAGCTGGTTTACACAAAATTTATTTAAAAATACATCAAGAGTAATTTTTAAACTTTATTTCAGAATAAAAGGGGAAGGCGCCGAAAACCTGCCTAACGCTCCTTTTATACTCGCGCCCAATCATCAAAGTTTTTATGATGGTCTGTTTGTCTCGGTCTTCTTAAAAAACAAAATAATGAAAAACACATATTTTTATGCAAAAGAAAAGTATGTAAAATTTAAGTGGGTAAGGGCACTTGCAAACAGAAATAATGTTATAGCAATGGATATTAATAAAGACTTAAAAGAATCGATTCAAAAGTTAGCCGAAGTTTTACGGAATGGGAAAAATGTAATTATCTTTCCCGAAGGTACACGCACTTACACCGGCGAAGTGGGGGAATTCAAAAAATCGTTTGCAATTTTAAGCAGCGAGTTAAATGTGCCTATTGTGCCTGTAACGATAAAAGGAGCCAACAACGCATTACCCCGTGGCAGTATATTT
>JAIOIM010000341.1 GCA_019912505.1 Ignavibacteriaceae bacterium | reverse complement strand
AGTATCAGGTAATTTGATGGTTAGTATTTCCAGACAAAGATTGGATGAGTTAAAACATAATTTTAAAGGGAAACGGATTGCAATAGTCGGCGATATGATGCTTGATTGTTATTACTGGGGGGATGTAAAGAGAATATCCCCTGAAGCTCCGGTTCCCGTAATTGAGATAGAGAACGAATTTTTCCGTTTCGGCGGAGCTGCTAATGTAGCGCTTAATATTTTAAAGCTCGGCGGTGTTGCTCATCCTATCGGGGTTATCGGCTACGATAATAACGGTTCAGTATTCCGCTCATTAATAAATGAAAACTCGATTGAGGATGATGGGCTAATAATTGATGACTCACGCCCGACAACGGCAAAAACAAGAGTAATAGCTCAGAAGCAGCATGTTGTACGCATTGATAAAGAAAGTAAAGATTATATTTCAGAATCGATACAGCAAAAAGTGTTGGATTACATAAAAAATAATATCGAGCATTTTGACGGAATTATTCTTCAAGATTATAATAAAGGTGTGCTTACCCCGCTGCTGATAACAAACATTATAGAACTTGCTCAAAGTAATAAGAAACTGATAACCGTCGACCCGAAGTTTAGCAATTTTTTTAGCTATCAGAATGTAACTGTTTTCAAACCGAACCGGAAAGAAACAGAGGACGCACTTAGTATAAGGATAAAAACAAAAGAAGATATATCGATGGCAGGCAGCATGCTTCTTGAAAAATTAAATGCACAATATATCATGTTAACATTGGGTGAAGAAGGTATTGCAATTTTTGAAAGAGGAAAAGTAGAAGAAAGAATGCCTACCAAGGCGCGCAAAGTTGCAGATGTTTCCGGCGCGGGCGACACGGTTATTGCTACGCTTACAATGGCACTTGCCGCGGGCGCAAATATTTTGGAAGCCTCATATCTTGCAAACTTTGCCGGCGGCATTGTTTGCGAAGAAGTGGGAATAGTACCTATTGAACCTGATAAATTATTTGAAATAGTAAACGGCGACTTGGCAGATGAGTAGCATATTAACAAGAGAAGAACTTGTAATAAAACGTAACGAATTAAAAGCTGAAGGTAAAAAAGTAGTTTTTACAAACGGTTGTTTCGATATTTTACATTCCGGTCATGTTGACTATTTAACAAAAGCCAAAATGAAGGGTGATATTTTAATAGTCGGAGTTAACAGCGACTCTTCCATAAAAAGAATAAAAGGGGAGAAGCGCCCAATACTAAACGAATACGAGCGGGCGTTTATTGTAGCAAACTTAAAAGCAGTAGATTATGTAACGCTTTTTGATGAAGACACCCCGAAAGAAATTATTGATGCCTTAATTCCGGATATACTTGTAAAAGGCGCCGACTGGGCAATTGATAAAATAGTTGGACGCGATGTTGTTGAAGCCAACGGAGGAAGTGTGGAAACAATTCAGTTCGTAAACAATCAATCAACCTCTAACATTATTCAAATGATAATGGACAAATACAAAAATTAGAAATGTTTTTTCAACTTTGATTTTTAAAACATTTTATTTTATGGTTTTCACCAATAAATTTTTAAAGTACTTTACAGAAAGAACTTTTGGCTGACGCGACTCAAGAAAAGGATAAAGGCAAAAAGACGGAGGATAAAAGACGAACTCTTTATCACCGGATAGTAAATGTATTTTTATACTTTTTCCTCGGCATATTCACAATTCTCATAATCGCTTTCGGTGTAAGTCAAACCTCAATGTTTCGGAATTGGTTAAAAGATTTTGTCGTTGAGCAGGTAAACGGCGCCTTAAACGGAAAACTAAGCATTGAAGAAATTGACGGAACAATATTTACATCTATTTACCTTAGGCATCCTGTATTAACACTTGAGCAGGACACACTGCTGAATGTCGAGTCGATTGAAGTGCGTACCAGTCCTTTGCAGTTGCTGCGTAAAAGAATTTATGTAAGAAAGTTTGAAATAAAAAACGGTTCTGTTGAGCTGTTAACAAATGCAGACGGTGAAC
>JAIOIM010000340.1 GCA_019912505.1 Ignavibacteriaceae bacterium | reverse complement strand
GGATCAATCATTAAAGTTAAGGGGAATAAAAAATCAACGAAAAACAAGCGTGCAACATTTTAACATTTCCCCCTCCGAAAAACATTGGAGGGGGAAAAGTTATCTGACCTAAAAAATTATTTAAATAATTGTTCAACTTCTACAATTTTAACATTTTCTGCTTTTATTTCAAGCGGAAATACTTCTATTGTTTTGTCCTGCTCATAAACTTTATCTGACTTGGGTGTGGCATACTTAATAGGCGACTCGGTATTTTGAACAAGTGCGGCTTTTAAATCCTCAGCATCATTTGTTACTATTGCAATATCGATGTTTTCAAATTGCAGATGTTTTTTTATTGCACTGTTCACATCTTCGAGAGTCATGGTTTTTAGCGACTCTTTAAACATTTCAAGATGACTGCCGTTTATTCCGTAAAAAACATCATCAAGTCTGAAACCAAGCTGCTCGCTTGTTGATGGGGCATAGTGTAGAATATATTTTGAGAGGAAGTTTTTTGTCAACTCAAATTGATCTTTTGTAAGCCCGTTTTCAACAAAATGTTTTAGTTCGCTTATTGCTGCACGCAAAACGAAATGCCGCGTTTCATTAGGTACCGGGCGAATCCAAATTTCAAAAATTTGTTTATGCCGTCCAACGTTTGCCGATGGCATCTGACGGCTTCCTCCATTCGGGAAGTTTTCAATGTAACTGTAATCGCCGTAATTTAATCCGCGCGACTCCCTAATAACCTGGTAAAGATGTGAACTCGAGTTGCGGTGCTCACCCATCCATGAGTTTGCCAAAGCCAGCGGGTACCACTCTTTTTGTCCACGCAATACATCTATCGGAAACCCGAATGAAATTGCTGTGGCAGATGCTTGTTTATTTACGATTGTAACATTTAATCCGTTAATTGTTTCCGGCTGTAGTAAAGGGTTTACAACTTTTTCACCGGCGGGTAATTTGGCTAAATCATTTTGAATTTGTTTTACAAAATCATCGTTAAATCCGCCGCCAATACCGAGAATAAAATTAGAACTGTTGTAATATTTTTTATAAAACTTTTTTACGTCATCAAGGGAGATGCTGCTTATTCCGGTTGTTGTACCGGAAATAATATGCCCGTAGGGTGTACCCTCAAATATTTTGTTGTAAAGAACTGCTTTGCCGAGTTCTTCATCGCTCGAATATTTAAGCGTTGTGTTTAGGTAGTTTAGAGCATTCGATTTTATACGGTTAAAGTCTTCTTCTTTAAAGGCGGGATGAAGCAGGGCGTCCATAAATAAAGGATAATATTTATCGATATTGTCTTTGTGGACTCTGCCGCTGAAGGTGGCAGTTTCTACCGATGGGTTTAATCTATAACCCGCAGCTAAGGGATATAGTTTTTCAAGTATTGTTTCGTAAGAATTCATCTCGGTGCTGCCATCGCTTAACATTTGAGATGTAATAAAGGCTAAACCTTCTTTGCCCACCGGGTCATTTTGGGAACCGGCAAAAAACATAACTTTAATTGAGACCGTCGGATCAGCTTTTACTTGCAGCAAAACCGGACCATCACTATTATTTTTTGCAAACAATGTTAGTGCAAACATAATCATCAAACTCATAATTAATATCTTATTCATTATTTCGCCCCTTTCAAAACTATTTCGTTACGATGATTTTCTTCAAAATACAATTTAGCGGCGTTCATCACATCCTCTGGGGTAATTTTCATAAGGTTATTATAAAATGAATCTACAACTGTTATATCGCCGGTTAAGGCAATAAAACGAGCCAATCCACCTGCAACATCATCGGGAGTTTCGAGACCCATTAAAAAAGAATATTTCATATTGCTCTTTAAGTCGTTTAATTTTTTTTCGTCAACTTTATTCGTCTTAAAAAAGTCGAGAGTTTTAAATATTTCCTGCCTTACATAATCAATATCATCAGGGGTTTTTACCATCGAATAAATATAAAATAATCCCGGGTCGCGGCTCATACCGGCGTTTGCTGCAATCATCTCAACTTTCTGTTCATTTAAGAAAAGTTTTTTATAGAGATCGCTTGTTTCACCAAATGCTAAATCGGCGAGGAAGATAGAAGCAAGATAGTTAGTATTGGAAACATCAAAAGCATCGCACTTATAACCTTCGATCAACAAAGGCAATGTTCTTCCTTCGTACGAAACCTCTGCACTGTGTGCTTCATTCTGAGCCGGCTCTTGTTCAATTTTAGGCGATACATAACCGGGCTTCCAGGAAGAGTAATATTTTTTTACCATACTCATTGTTTTTGCTGGGTCAATATCACCGACAATCATCAACACAACATTTTCAGGACGATAATATCTTTGATAAAATGATTTGCTATAATCGTATTGATTTGGCATATTTTTTATGTCACTTTCAAAACCAATAGTTGTATGTTTGTAGGTATGAACATCATATGCCATGTCTTGCATCTTTTCAATAGCAACACTAAAGGGACTCGTTCTCCCCTTTCTGTATTCGCCGTATACCGCCCCCGATTCGGTCTGAAATTCTCTTTCATCATACGAAAGGTTTTGAAACCGATCCGATTCGATATCCATAACTTTGTCCAGATCTTCACTCGCAAAATTTATATGATATACAGTAAGGTCGTTTGAAGTATATGCGTTTGCATCGGCGCCTATGCTTGTAACAAGACTGTCATAAACGGCACCCGGAAATCTTTCCGTACCTCTAAACATCATGTGTTCAAAAAAATGTGCAAATCCCGACTTACCAGGCTCCCATTCATCCCTGCTGCCTGTTCTAACGATTGAATAATAGGCAACAAGCCCGGGGCTGTCCATAGGAATTAATATTACCTTTAGCCCGTTATCAAGTTTTTCGGTTGTATAATTATAGGGGAATACTTTTTTATCGTCTGCCATTAAGTTTACTACTGCAAATAAAATTAAAAAGAGACCCAAAAGATTTTTCTTCATAATATTTTCCTTTTTTGTTTATCATCCAATTTTCATTACGCCTATACCGGGGCGGTCTATAAGTGTTACTTTCCCATCGATAACTTTTGTCCCATCGTAAACATCATTGCTTATTAATAATGCTCCATCCAAATCAGCCCAATCAACTTTTGGCGAAAGGTGGGACGCCGCCGAAATAGCGCAGGAAGTTTCGGTCATACAGCCAATCATTACCTTCATATCCAAAGCCTTTGCAAGCGTAATCATTTTGTGAGCTTCGCGCATACCGGTACACTTCATAAGTTTTATATTTATACCGCTAAAAACACCGTGCGCTTTTTTCACATCATCAAGCCTTTGGATAGATTCATCTCCAATGGTGGGCAGTGGGCTGTGTTCGGTAAGCCATGCCATTTCATCAATCATTGTTTTAGGCATTGGCTGCTCAACGAATAGTGTGTTTTTTTCTTTCAGCCATTGAATCATTTCGAGTGCCTGATTTTTATCTTTCCATCCCTGGTTTACGTCTACGGTAAGAGGTGTATCGGTAACAGAGCGAATAGTCTCAATCATTTCTTTGTCGTTCTCGCGACCGAGTTTTACTTTTAAGACCTTAAACTCCGAAGCTTCTTTTGTTTTTTGACGAACTACATCGGCAGTATCGATACCGATTGTAAACGATGTATAAGGAGTTTTGTTTTTATCAAAACCCCAAATGTTATACCAGGGCTGCCCTAAAAGCTTGCCTATCAAATCGTGCATGGCAATATCTACAGATGCTTTTGCTGCAGTGTTGCCGGGTTCTATGGCATCTACGTCTGCAAGTATTTCATCAAGGTCGTAAATATCATCGTACCTGCTTAAATTAACTTTTGAGAGAAACTTTAGCACAGTCTCGTGCGATTCGCCAAGGTAAGGCGGCATTGATGCTTCGCCGTAACCGACAACACCATCATATTCAATTTCTGTTAATACTACGGGTGTTGTTGTGCGGGAGTTTGTGGCAACCGTAAAAACATGTTTTAATTCAAGTGTATAGGGTTTGAACGATAGTTTTAGTTTTTCTGACATACTTTTCCTGCCGAATGTATTTGCAAATGTGTTTGTTGCTGAACCGGCTAGCATAGCGGTACCCGCAATAGCCCCTGTTGTTTTTAAAAAATTGCGTCTGTTTTGTTTCATCTGTATCTTTTCCTTTTAATTGAAAAGGTGGGTTGATAAAAGCTTCACACCGTTTTTCTCGAGTGAAGATAAAATTCGTTTTGCGCGAATAAAAGTTCGGAACCTGTATTCGCTAAAATTTTCCTTTGTGCTGTCCAGGCTGTTAATTCTAACCATTCCGGAAGAATGAATAAATTCCTTATTGCCTATGTACATTCCTACGTGAACAACTTTTTCCTTTTTTGTTTCAGTTTCTTTTGTGCCGAAAAATAAAAGATCGCCGGGTTGCAAATTATCAAAACCGTTTTTTGTATCAATTAACTCGCCAACATTTACTTGCTGAGATGCATCACGCGGCAGCATAACACCGTTTAGGAAATAAATTGTTTTTGTAAAACCGCTGCAGTCAACACCTTTAATTGATGTGCCGCCCCAAAGGTATGGAAGTCCCATCATTGATTTTGCATCGTCAACCAATTTATCTTGAGTAACGGTTAATTGCTTTAACCAATTTGAATAATCCTGAACATTGTTTGATGGAATATATGCTAGTCTGCCGTCTGGGTATTCAACACCGGTAAAGCTGCCGTCATCATTTACAAATTTTAAAATATCCCCTGCAACAATATCCGAGACGGGGATGCTTTTTTCATCCCGTTCCGAAAAAGATACGCCATAATTATTTGCAACTATAATTTTTTCGCAGTTTTTGTATTCATCAATTTGCTTTTTATTAACAGAGCAAAAACCATCGTCATCAAGCCACCCGATATAATCATCCGGTGTTTGAACTAAAAACCATCCGCCCTTTTTTTTATAAACTTTTAATGGAGTTCCGAGCAGTGCTTGGGTTGCCAGTTCAGCAGAGTTTTCCGGTTTTGTTCTGATATTGGCAACTGAAATATTTATGATGCCGTAAATTTTATCATCCAGTTCTTTTGCCGGAAGGATATTTAT
>JAIOIM010000339.1 GCA_019912505.1 Ignavibacteriaceae bacterium | reverse complement strand
CGAGGGATGAGATGAGTGAGTTTGAAACTCTCGTAAAAACAAATATGAAGCGTGCTTATTACAGCGCATTAGGCTTAACCGGCTCGCATGATGTTGCTATGGAGCTTTCGCAGGAAGCTTTTCTTCGGGCGTATAAACATTTTAAAAAGTACGACCGCACTAAAAACTTTTTTACATGGTATTATAAAATTCTACGGAATCTTTGTCTTAATCTTATAAGAGACAATAAGCGTAAAAAAGAAAAAGTCTTTACCGCGAGAGATTCCGGAAAATTCTGTACCGAAAGTTTATTTGAAAGTATTGAAAACAAAGAGCTGCAACAAAATATTGAAGAGGCGTTAAACTCGCTTGAACCCGAAGATAGGGAATTAATTGTGTTAAGAGAATTTGACGGGATGAGTTATAAAGAAATTGCTGAGCTGCTTCATTTACCTGCGGGGACTGTTATGTCCCGCCTCTATTACACACGCAAAAAACTTGCGGCGGCTCTTACGCGGAGGATGGTATGAAAGAAAGATTTATTTATTTGATGGAAAACTATTTTGATGATAGTCTGCCGGATGAAGAAAAAAAAGAGTTGTTTAATTTGATTGAACAACAACCGGACTTAAAAGATGAGTTTGAAGAACAAAAACAAATAAAGGAGGTTTTATCAAAAATGAAAATGAAAAACCCTTCAGTTGAAGTATGGGATCGATACTGGTTTGGTATTTATAACCGGATTGAAAGAGGGCTTGCTTGGATTGCAATATCAATAGGCGCGTTAATATTTTTTGGTTTTGTAAGTTACCATACCGTGCAAAGTTTAATTAACGATACGCATACGCCTGCTTTGGTAAAGTATGGATTAGCCGCAATGTTGTTCGGGCTTCTCGTGCTTGCTTTATCGGTTATACGCGAAAAATATTTCACATACAAAAATGATAAATACAAGGAAATACAAAGATGATAATTACCACTTCATCATCAATACCGGGGAAAGAAATAAAAAAATCTTTCGGAATAGTAAGAGGAAACACCGTAAGAGCACGCCATATAGGGAAAGATATTATAGCAGCATTTAAAAATATTGTTGGCGGCGAAGTTGAAGAGTATACAAAATTACTTGCCGAGTCCCGCGAGCAGTCGATTGACAGGATGATGGAACAGGCAAAAGAACTGGGTGCTAATGCAATTGTGGATACCCGGTTTTCTACAAGCTATATTATGCAGAATGCTTCTGAAATTATGGTTTACGGCACAGCTGTTTTTATTGGGTAAGTCATGTTACGCAGACACTGTAAATGAATAGCCTCGATATTTAGAAGTTGTGTGAAGGTTAAGGTTTTTAATTATCCAAGATGGTATAGAATAAAATTGCCAAACAGAAACCGTTACCCCACAGCGCACAGGTAAAACGGTTCAAATCTTGAATGAGATTTCATTAACACCTCGATTAATCGAGGTGTTAATGAAAAAAATAGGCATCCCAACCGTTTCAACGGTTTTGTTTGAATACTGGCACAGCCTTTAAGGGGCATGGCAATTATAAGTTTTATCTTGCATAAGGTGACTGAGTAATTTTTATTTAACAAAGAAGAAAATAATTTGGTGAGTTGAATTAGTGCAACTGCCGTGTTAGCTTTCGAAGCAGAACAACCGATTAAATTATTCAGAATGTTGAGCTAAATAATTTTATAAATTAGTGTAAGCACACCAAGTAATAAAATAATTCCGCCTGATAATTTATTAACCGTGCGCATAACGTGGTCGCTAAGTTTATTTCGGTACCGCTCTATCCCGTAACTAATAGCCAGCCACCACATCGTTGAGCCGAGAAAAATACCTGAAACCAAAAGAGTGGAAGTTGTAAAAGTTTTGCTTGAATCGGCTATACCGAGTGCCGCGAAGATTGCAGCAAATGCGAGGATGGTTGTAGGATTTGTCATCGTCAAAAAAAACATTGAACCGTAAGCTTTAAGCAGTCCCTTTTTGTCAGGCTCAATTATCTGGGCAGCCGGGTCTTTTATCATAACCCTTATACCGAGATAACAAAGCACAGCGCCGCCGATTATTTGAACAATCGTGTTTTCGGTCATTATTAACCCGGAAACAATAGTTAAACCAAATACAGCAATCATACCATAAAGAGTATCAGCAGTAGCTACCCCAAGACCGGAAACAAAGCCGGTTGAAAACCCTTTTGTTATAGTTCTGTTGATACACAAAATACCGATTGGACCAACCGGTGCGGCGACAAAAATGCCTAAAATTAAACCATTAAAAAAAATACTAAAATCCATTATCTCTGGTAATTTTTCTTACAGAACAGCTTGTTCTAAAAAATACCCCCGGTGTTAATTATGTGCTACTTTGATTTTTCGGTTTTTCGTGCGGAAGAATAATCATCTATGTTGTAATTTATTTGTCTGTCAGGCACATCAAGCCTAACAATTTCTACATTAGATTTTGTGTAAAAATCTATTGCCAAAGTATCATGAAAATCCGAAAAAACAACCACGCGGTTTATGCCGGCAGCTATAAGCGCTTTTGCACAAGTTGTGCACGACATATTTGTAATATATGCCGTAGAACCTTTAATATTTATACCGTGTAGTGCGGCTTGCACAAGTGCATTAATCTCAGCATGGTTTGTACGAACGCAATGGTTTTCTACAACAAGGCAGCCTTCATCTTCACAATGCGGCTGACCCGGAAGCGAACCGTTATACCCCGTTGCAAGCACAAATCTGTTTTTTACAAGTACGCAGCCGCAGTGCATTCGCGGACATGTAGCCCGTTCGGAAGCAAGCATAGCAAGCTTTAAAAAATACTCATCCCATGTTGGTCTTTTGCCGTTTGCCAATTAATACTCTAAATATTAAAAATTTGAATTGCAAATATAAGTTAAGATCGGCTCAAGGACAAAAAAACGGTTGCCTCTATTAATG
>JAIOIM010000338.1 GCA_019912505.1 Ignavibacteriaceae bacterium | reverse complement strand
ATATCTTACTGTTTAGTTACGATTTCAATTTCTCAAATTCTGTTGAAGTGAACAATTGCATTGCCTGTGAAAACAAAATATTCTCTTCTCTAAAAATATGAAGTTTCATCGTTTCAACTATTGCCATTCCCTGATCAAATGCAGCCTGATAAGTAATTTCTCGTGATTTTGAGTCGGGAAGCCTTGAACCCAAACCCAAAAAATTAAAAACAATTGCCGCCGATTGTGCAACTTTTATATGTTCATCCTCCATTAAATTTATTCCGGTAATAGATGAATCAACTGAATTATGCTCACCGCTTTCAACTAATTTTTTATGGAGAAGAGGGAATAAATCCTTTTCTTCTTTTTGATTATGTAACGGTACTTTTTCATCAAAGAAAGTAAAGAATTGTTTTAATCCTCCATCAATTTCATCGGTAAAAGTCCAGTTATTCTTAGCCCAATCTATTATTGCTGCTTCAAACTTATTCAACACATTGGTGAATGCCTTGTGCTCATCAATTAATTTTTGAAGAAAAGGGTGCATTTTGTCATAAGCCATTGGCTCAATGTTTTGAGGATCGTAAGCATCCGGCGGATCGAATGGTGATAATTCATCCGAGCTATCTTTTTCTACAATTCTTTTTAGCGGATCAGTTTCATTTAAATTTTTTAAGTTCATTTTCTTTACTTTACATTTATTGTTTAATTTTATGTTTTCAATATAACAAATGATTTTACTTTATACTTGTTGTTAATCTTTTTTTATTCGAGAATCGGCATTATCCATTTCAATTTACAACTTCCGGTTAGATTTTATTAGTTTCAATCGGTAAAGAGCTAATAAAAAATTTTCTTTGAACATTTGTTTTTAATAACTAATTTAACCCCCCAGATGGATAATAAAAACAACAATCAACCTTTAATCAGCACTCGCTTTATCGGCAGAGTAAAAGAGCTTGTAAAGAACTTACCCCCTGCATATTTCGCAATGGTAATGTCAACAGGTATAATTTCTATTTCTTGTCATCTGCTTAAAATGGATTTGCTGGCAAATATCCTCTTCTGGTTAAATCTATGGTTCTATTTTTCATTGTGGATATTAAGCATACTTCGGCTCGTTTTCTATCATAAAGAATTTTTTACTGATATGATAGATCACCAGCGAGGTCCGGGATTTTTTACGATTGTTGCCGGTTCGTGTATACTCGGAAGTCAATTTATAATAATTTTTAATAATTACTCAGCAGCTTTTTTATTATGGGTTATAGGGGCAGTACTTTGGTTTATATTTAACTACACTATTTTTACCGGTTTAACAGTAAAAGAAAAGAAACCTACTTTAGATGAAGGTATAAGCGGTGCATGGCTTTTAGCTGTAGTTGCCACACAAGCAATTGCAGTACTTAGTACTTTAATTGCTGCACACATGGAACAGCCTTACAGATTACATATGAACTTTTTAGCACTCTGTATGTGGTTGTGGGGCGGTATGCTCTATATCTGGATGATCTCGCTGATCTTTTACCGTTATACCTTTTTTAAGTTTTCCCCCAGTGATCTTTCGCCGCCGTACTGGATAAACATGGGTGCGATGGCAATTTCAACGTTAGCAGGTTCGTTATTATTATCGAACACATATGAAGCGCCATTTTTGCAATCCGTTGTACCATTTATAAAAGGATTTACAATTTTTTATTGGGTTACCGGAACCTGGTGGATACCAATGCTTTTTATACTTGCAATCTGGCGGCATGTTTATAAACGATTCCCACTGAAATACGATCCGTTATATTGGGGAGCTGTTTTCCCTTTGGGAATGTACACAGCCTGCACATTTCGTATGGCTGAGGCAATGAACATCCACTTTTTAGACGAGGTGCCGAATTATTTTATTTACATCGCCCTTACTGCCTGGCTTGTTACGTTTATCGGATTTATGCATTCACTTATCAATCAATTTAAGGTGCTGCTGGTGCGCCCTGCAGATACTAGATAAACTTTAGCCCAATACCTGAATGGAATATAATGCAATTCAGTTATCATAACTATCAAAGAACAAAAATTATTTATTTGGTTGCTTCAAATTTTGTTTGAAGTTCAGGCGATTTCTTATTTAACATACGCGCTACAACTTTATGGAACCAGAGAAAGCAGGCTACTGAAAGCAACAGCATTAAAAACCAACTAGATGTCCATACACCTGAAAAAGTTAAAGCATAACCAAAAATTATTGGCGAGAAAAATCCACCTAAACCACCGAGAACTCCTACCATACCGCCTACAACACCAACCTCGTTTGGAAAATATTCCGGGATGAATTTATAAACTCCTCCCATACCGATACCCCACGCCATTCCAATTAATAAAACAAGTCCTGTAAATATCCAAACATTCGCCTGAAAGAAAATTCTTGTAACACCGCTTGCTAATAATTCTCTCTTTTGAACTTTATCCCCAACTTTAACAATCGGCTCATGCCATGTTTCAATTTTAGGAAGCACCAAGGTAGCATCTGGTTTATGGTTAAACTCTTTTGCTTTTTTAACTAAAGCATATTTTTTTTCCCCAAGAACAACCTCCTTATCATCCACCGCGGTTACAGTGCCGCCTTTAACCGCAGTAACGCCTGAACCGGGTGAATATATTTCCATTCTTGGAAACATCAGTAAGAACGATAGAATTATTGACGCACTAAAGACATAATACATTACCTTCCTCGCACCAAATTTATCGGCAAGCCAGCCGCCGAACGCACGAATAAGACCAGCCGGTAAGCTAAACATTGAGGTAAGCACACCAGCCGTAACAAGCGTCATATAATATGCATTTACATAATAAGGTATTAGCCATTGAGAAAATGCTACAAAACATCCAAAGACTAAAAAGTAGTATAACCCAAAGCGCCATAGCCGTACTTCTTTTAACGGAAGCAATAACTCTTTGACGCTTTTTTTCTTCTCAGAAATTTTGTTTGTAGTGAAAAAGAAAAATAAAATTCCCATCGCGAGTAACGCAGCAGCATAAATTTGCGGCAGTACTCGCCAGCCTTCTAAAAATTCACCATGATTTGTCAAGTAATCCAATAGACTTGGAGCAAAGAGAGCAGTAAGTGCTGTTCCCATTGTTCCGGCGCCAAATATTCCTAATACAGTTCCTTGTTTATTTTTTGGAAACCATAACGATGTAAATGCAATTCCACACGCAAAACTGGCACCTGTTAAACCGAATATAAAACTGAGTATCGCAAATATTGTAAAATCATTTGCGTAGGAAAGAAGAAACATTGGAATAGAACAAAAAATTAATAAGGAAGTGAAGATTACTTTACCTCCGAATTTATCTGTTAGTATCCCGATTGGAAATCTGAAAATTGAACCTGAGAGTATTGGTATACCGAACAACCAACCCACTTGAACAGTATCCCATTTGAATATGCTATTATCTACCAAGAATGTTACCAATACGCCATTAAGTGTCCACGCGGCAAAGCAAATAGTAAATGCAAACGTATTAAAGAAAAGTATTTTGTTAGCTTTTTTTGAGCCTGTTTCTTCCATCAGAAATCCATTTATAATAATTTAAAAAATAATTCCAATTTTCCGAACTGATAGTTGTAACTTAGAATCAATTATTTTTTGGTTGATGAATCGTCCATTTTGTTTTAGGATTTCTTATTTTTTT
Source organism: Ignavibacteriaceae bacterium (assembly GCA_019912505.1). GTDB lineage: Bacteria > Bacteroidota > Ignavibacteria > Ignavibacteriales > Ignavibacteriaceae > CG2-30-36-16. The sequence goes on along the minus strand of JAIOIM010000338.1, from coordinate 198 downwards.
TCTATCCCAATTCCATATAACTTTTTGATATGGACGCCATAAATAGCTTAAAGGATATACTAAAAGATGCACTAATCTGGTAGTCGGTATAATCATTACAATTAGAAATGCAAAAATAATATGGAGTTGAACAACAACAGGAAGCATTATAATTGCATCAATTTGAGGATTTAACTCGAATATGGATTGAAGGTAAGG
>JAIOIM010000039.1 GCA_019912505.1 Ignavibacteriaceae bacterium | reverse complement strand
ATAAAGAACTGATAAATTCACATTAAAAAAATACTTTTCCATACATCAATCAAAGGAGTATTATGAAATACAAAGGTTACTTATTTATTTTTTTGCTTTTTGCGCCGACCCTTTTCGCGCAAAACAATTGGAACCTGATTTGGAGTTTGCATCAAAAACCATTTCAAGATTCCACTATTTCTTCCGAAATGGCAATAGTAAAAGCCGGGTTCGATACAGACCAGGACGGTAAAGGAGAGTTCCTTTGCGCGTATACTGATTTAGATAGTAATTACATTTTAATGTATGAAGCAACAGGTAATGATGCTTACGACCTTGTGTGGTACTGGAAATATCCCATCGCTGCAAATTCTTTTGCGGGTATTGCCGTTGGCGATCTTGATAACAATGGAATTGTAGATATTATTACAACAATGCCGTCCATACCAAATGCTGTTGTTCCTAACCCGCCCAGGGTTTGGGCGTTCGAATGGAACGGCGTACCCGGTGAAAATAAATACGGTTTTTATACAGGGGATAGTTTTGTCCCTTCTTCCGACTGGAATTTTAATGTGCCCGACCTTATCGATTTTCGTCCGTATAGCCTTACAATAGAAGATATCGACAGCGATGGATCAAATGAGCTTGTTGTGGGTGTTAGGCAAGGCGGACGCGGAGACGAAGTAATGGTGTGTTCTATTGCCGGTGAGTTTTCAGGCTTCGGCATGTGGAATGTTGAGTATAATTTGCAAGGTCTAACCGGCGGCTCATTATATAATGTTACAACCGGCGATTTAGATAATGACGGTCATAAAGAAATTTATGCTTTCGTTTGGGATCTATTCACCCTCTATATTATTGAGTCTACCGGTCCAGATCAGTATGCACTTGTTGACAGCCTTAAACAGATTTCTTCTGTGGATTACGGCGCGCTGGATGCCGTGCGTGTTGCTGATGTTAACGGCGATAATATAAACGAAATGTATATAGCCGCTACCGAGCCCGATAACATAGTGTTTATAATAACCAACATTACCGATGTTAGCACAATAACCGCAAGTGATGTTGACACACTTTATTCAATACCTGTTACTTCCGGAGGCAAACTTCGTTCACTGTACATCGCTGACCCGGATGAAGACGGTAAGCTTGACCTAATGATTGGCGGGGAATTGAACGGACAAATTTTCGATCTCGAATATAACGGAAGCGGCGATCCTTCGTTGGAGACAAGTTGGGATTTGAATATTGCTTTCGATATGTTTGAATACAGCGGGTTCGCGCCAACCGCAAGTCCCACTATATCACCACGAATGTTTTACGGATGCCCCGCCGGTGATATGGATGGCGATGGATTGAACGAATATGTTTTTGTTAATTACCGGTCGAGCTTTCCTGTTTGGCCTGGTGACGGCTACGTTTGGGTAATTGAAGCGGATAAGGTGGTTGGAGTAAACGAAGATAACTCCCTTTTAACTCCAAATAGTAACTGGGTTTCGCAAAACTATCCTAATCCTTTTAACCCCGTTACCAACATAAACTTTAATCTACAAAAAGAAGGCAATGTAACGCTTGCAGTTTTTGATGTTCTCGGTAACGAAATTAAAACCTTAATTAACGAAAATATGGGTGCCGGTTTACACAAAGTTTCTTTTAACGCAACCGATCTTTCAAGCGGAATTTATTTCTACAAATTACAGAGCGGTTCGTTTGTCCAATCGAAAAAGATGATTGTGCTTAAGTAAAAACCTTTCGCATATTTTTTTTCTAAAACCCCGGCATTTATGTCGGGGTTTTTTATATCAGAGAAAATCATGTACCATTCAGACTCCGCCAACATAGAACACGGACGACACGGACAACGCGGATTTACACGGACAAGTTTTTAATAGTACAGCGTTCATCTGCCTCATCCGCGAAATCTGTGTGCCAATAACACCTCCAAATTAGGCAGAATTCACCCTGAAACTTGTTTTTGTTTTCTTCCACTTGGCGGAAACTTTAAATTTTTTGAGACCTCGCATGACGGCACCTCCTCTCTTTTTAAGAGAGGGGGACGGGGGGTGAGTTCGTGCGTTCATCCGCGAGAAGCTAACACTCCCCCAACATAGAACACGGACGACACGGACAACGCGGATTTACACGGACAAGTTTTAAATTGTACAGCGCACATCTGCGCTTGTCCGCCTCTGGCGTGGTGATTAGCGTAAATCTGTGTGCAATTAACACCTCACCAAATTAGGCAGAACTCACCCTGCCCTCTCTCA
>JAIOIM010000337.1 GCA_019912505.1 Ignavibacteriaceae bacterium | reverse complement strand
TTATTAATCTGGTCGGTTACTATTCTAATCTCGTTTCCCGCCCGAAGTGAAGTTATAACCCACCGAACAAAATCGGGGCGGCTATCGGCAATGCCGTACAGTACATTAGTACGGATGATAGTATAAAACACACCGCCGGTTTTAAGAACATTTTCGGATGCTAACTTTGTCCGTCCGTAATAGCCGACTGGATTAGTTCTGGACTTTTCCGAATAAGGTCCACGTTTGCCGTCAAAGACATAATCTGTAGAGATATGGATTATATGTGTGTCGATAGCGCGCGATGCCTCGGCAATATACTCAACGCCTTTTACGTTTACTTTCCAAGCGGCTTCCCGTTCGGTTTCGCTTAAATCAACATTTGTAAAAGCGGCGGTGTTAATTATAAAATCGGGGTAAAAATTATAAACCGCCCGTTTTATTTCTTCACGGTTTGTTAAATCAACTTTTTTATACTCAACATTTCCAAACACCGGTGTATCTTCAATTGATATGCCGAGTACTTCACAATTTTTTGAGCGCGATAAATAATGCACAACTCTCTGCCCGAGCATTCCGTTTGCGCCGGTTATAATAATTCTTTTTTTTATTAAGTTCTCAGTAAACATCGTTCTTCAAATTCTTAAACATTGTAAATTTATCGTAGGAAACAGCAATACTCGCGGCTCTGTTAGCCATTTGCAAAGCATTCATCAAATTTGGTTCATTAATATAATTATAAAAAAACACTGCCCCAAAAATATCACCGCATCCTATTTTATTCTTAACAATTATTTTTTCGGCTGAAATATATATCGATTCTATTTCATCTCCATTTTTGTAATAAGCCCTAACCCCATACTCTCCTTTGGTCACTAACAAAATTTTTATACCAAACGCTATTATTTCTTTTGCTGTTTCAATTATATTTTTCTTTCCCGAAAGAGTTAATATTTCGTTTTCGTTTACCTGTAAAATGTCAACACATCTCAACCATTCATCTTTTTGAGGAACAGGGCGAAATATTCTTTCCATTTTTTCATTTATTCCTCGTGCTAATGAATGGAGGTCTAAATATATAAGTCCGTTAAACCTGTCCCTTATTTTTTGAAGATCAACAGGTTCCATCTCAAAACCTGTAATCATATTTACTAAAATGCCGTCAAACTTTTCATCATAGTCGTGCGGAAAATGAAGTTTGGCTAAAAGATTTGAATATCTTTCTTCCCTTTCCTTATCGGGATGAATAGTCAAATGTACTTCCGGCACATTCGCTCCATCTTCCACAAACTTTTTATTGAAGGCTGAGTAGACATCATCAAACAGCTTATAATTTTTTTTAATTGCCGTATGAATAAATATTTCATCTTCATCTTCCTTTGCGCTTGCGGCGCCTATTGCGGAGTAATAAAGTCCCCCGGGTTGAATAACCTCAACACCATCTTTAATGATATGGTCTTCTACCGAATGACCTACTAATAAAATTTTCATATCAGCCTAATTTTATTTCTGTGGTTATAGAAGCCGGTAATTTATCGTTGACAACAATTGTAATTTTATTTGTCGTTTCTATTTTCCCATATTCTTCTGAAAAAGGAAAGGTGTTTATATTAGTTTTTAATATTGATGAAGTGCCGGTAATAATTATTTTTAGTTCGCTATTTTTCCCCGCAGCCGTGTAATTATTCTCCTCAAGATTGCCCAAATTAATAGCCGAATGAAAAGTTTCGTTATGCCCCGGTGCACTCAAACCACGTTTGCCTATTTCGCCGGCTTCAACAAATATATTTATATTTTTATTCCGCAAAATAAAATGCCCCCCTTCAACAAATCCTGTTAAAGGATTATTCTGTTCTGCGTTTATAATTTTGTATTCATCAACAGCATCGGCGTCAAACATCAAGGTTAATTT
>JAIOIM010000336.1 GCA_019912505.1 Ignavibacteriaceae bacterium | reverse complement strand
TCATCATTAAATGTAACGCCCCAGAAATTTTTCAACCCGGTGCCTTCCCCGTACAAGCCTGATTTAGATAAACTGTTATCGGTTGAAAAATTAAAAGTGAAATTATCGTAATCAAAAAAGATAAACTTCATAGCTGATTTTAAAAACAACAAAGCGTTTTTTATTGCGCTTTTCTTTGGCGGACCCTCTACCAATGTAGAATCAGAAACTGTTAGCGAATCAGAAAAAACTGTAGAATCGGATTCTGCAATGAGGCTGTCCGCCAAATTCGGCGGAAACTTTTGTCGATTTTCATTTTGCTGCTCCCGGTTTTCGAAACCTCGTGTTCTGCCTCTTGTTCTTGTAGGATTAGTTGTTTCTTCCTGTTTAGGTTCAGGTTCATCAGGGCTGGTTTCAAACAGGGGTGCCACTAATGATTTCCACCTTAAAGTTAAACCCATAGTAGTTTTTGATGAAAAGCCCGCGCTTCTGCCAAGTTGGACCTGACGAAAATCGTTCTGCCATTGATAACTTGCTGAGTACCCGGCAGTAATGGAAAAAAACTTTGACAAATCCCAGAGCGAAGGGAGGCGTGGGGAAGTTCTGAAATCGACTGTCTGCTGATACTGATTATCTCTTCCGAAAAAGACGCCGCTCAAAATCTCTTTCCATATCTCCGATTCAGGTCTTTGTACTGCCATGCCATTTATACTATCTACCTCAAGATGTACCAGAGATGAAATAATATTTACGTTGTAGGTTGTGGAGAGATTTAAAAAACCGCCTTCTGTTATTCTCCATGCAAAATTAAAACCGCGTGCTGCTGTAAATTCACGATTCGTAATTTCGAGCGACTGAACATTACGCTGTGAACGTGTAACGTTTGTACTTCTATTTCTTTTTGCGCTGGCTGTAAATGAAAATGTCTGCGGTGTAAAATAAATCTTTGCATTGCGATAATCGGAAAATAAAGATATTGCAGAACCAATTACCGGAATATTAGCCGGATAAAAATAATAGTCAGGGCTAAGCGCTAACGCATAATTCATGTTTGCATTCCATAACCAGCTTTTGTTGGAAAGCACGGTGGGGCTTCGGCTGAATGCGCGGTTATAATTAAAACCAAATGTTAATGCGTTCCAGGTATCACGTATAAGCCAATAGTTAGAAGGAATTTTTATTTTTATATTGGACGCAGACCAGGAATCGCTTACACTAACTGTTTGCGACTCGGAGATAATCTGCTCGCCTGTTTTTGTAATTGTTTGTTTTAACGTATCATTTTTTACGGCTTCATCTACCAAACGCGCCGCTTCTACAACTTTAATATCTGTGCCGGGGCGATATAACGGTTTACCAACCGATTCGGTATGCGAATAGTTAAGCTTTAAAGTGCTTTCTGGTAAATTAATCGGCAAAAGTTTCATCACATCTAAATCAGCCGAAGTACTCCAGTTTCTTGATTCAACTCTGCTTCCGAATCTATCGGATAGTTTATGGAAGTACGGATTCGTCTGGCTCATATTAAAATTAACCGTAAGTAAATCTGCAAGTTTAAGTGAAGTTGCAACACTGTACGCCCATCCAGGGGAATCATCTGCGCCTATTACACGTAATTCGTTTACCCATACTTCGCCATAAATTCTATCATCAAGCAGAACCTGCCCACCTTCGGCGGTGCGAATATTTTTTATTCCTATCATTAAAAATTTTACGGAAGTAAGCGTTGGGTTACCTCTGATTTGATAATAGTGTCCGGGTAATCCTTCCACGGCTACCTTATATATGCCGGTTGCAGTATCACCCCGCTGCTGTTTTATAGTTGTAAGTTTGTCAAATATAATACTTATTTCATTCCATCCCGAACGTACAGGCTGCCGGTATTCGTAGTAGTTGAGTGTATCACCGCCAAACCGGAAATATACTTCGGCGTTTACTTGCTCGTTATAACCGGAAACTGAACTTGTCCCAGTATTTTCATCGCCATGAATAAAAAGTTTCATTTCTTTATAATTGAAAACGTCGAGAGGTCGGGGCAAAAAGCGTACTGCTTCTCTCGAATAACCTGCCTGGATTCCGTTAATAATAAGATTTAGCGATTGTTCATTCCTAAGCACTTCCTCGTCAGGTTTTGAACGGTCTCTCTCCTGCTGAACACCAGGGGGAATTGTATAGTATGGATTGTCCTCAAGGTTAACAACAGAAACAGACATCAAAGTATCTTCGCGGCGGACTTTTTCCCACTGACTGCCGACGAGATTAAATTCGGCAAATCTTAGATGCACTGTGTCTTTTGCAGCGGCAAAAAACATTCTAATAAATTCCACATTTGTTAATGTGGGGTTGCCGACTTTATTCGTGGTATCCTTTAATGGAATTCTATATAAGTACCAGCCTTTATTATCTCCGCCACCTTTTATATAGGGGTTGTGTAATCTATTTGTATCAAGCGGAATTTCATAACGAAAATAGCTGTTAACAAGATCGATATTACCGTTGTGATTTAAATCTTCAGTATCGGGCAGCCTGCCTATATCCGTCAACACTGCGTTACCTTCGGTGCCGTTTATATTATAATAATCAGATAGCTTTTCGCTTCCGGAACGGCTGAATGAAAAATTATCGTTACTCGGATCAGCGAAACCAGTAGGTTCCGTGATATTTTTATTTATTAATGGATCATCTTCCACAGAGTTCGGAATTCCATCAAGACCCGTATCTTCTTTTCCCTCTGTATCTATTGCATCATTTAAGTCTTTGTCTTCAGTATCAAGCTTGCGGTTAGGGATAACATCTTCGCTTATTCTTCCGAGGTCGAGATATAGTTTTGTACTATCTGCGGCGTTAGCTATTTGGATCCAAAATTCTATAAACTCAACATTTTCCTCAACCAGGTTGCTCGCGGTGGATGATAGCACTTTCATAATACCTCCCCAGTTATCATTTGTAGACTGGAGATTCTTATAGTTAAAACTACCCCGATCTGCCGGAATGTAAACAAGATCCATAATAGATACATCCTGATCCTGTTTCGCTACCGATTTTTTGGGCCAAATATCTTTTACATCCACCCCGGATGGTGTAATTGAAAACCAAAAACTCTTTGACTTAAAATCCATCATTTCTGCAAATGATCTTGCACCCATTGATGGGATTTGTTCAGGCGGTGAAATATCTTTCCACTGAGTATAGGAAACACCAACAGGAATTATTTTTTTTGCTCCTTCAAAATCATCTATATAAGCAATGCTTTTTCCTTTATCGGATGCTATAGTACTTTTTTTAGTATTCGGATCAGGGTTGATGTAAGCATATTCGCCGCTAACCGTAAAGGAAGACATTTGCCGCGTGGAGATAACATTATCAAGCAATTTTGTTAAAAACGGTAAATCTGCCTGTGTGCTGAAGTCGATGCCATAAATAGTATTGCTTAATGGTTCTTCGCCAATTCTAACTTTATCACTTAATGTCTGCTGATTTAAATTAAGAACAGAAAACCCGAGTTTTGTTTTCTTTGAAAAGTCGAACACACCTCTTGCACCAAGCAATGTTTTAGAAGCAAGCTGGAATAAGTCATTCTGTTCAAATGTTATTTTTAAATCTGCTCCGGGCACAAGTGCGGCATCATTACGGATAGTTAACTGACCAATATTATAATCAACAATATAGTCAGCTCCCGCTGTAAGTTCGCGCCCGTTTAGCCTAACTTTTACCGAGTTTTCTACAACATTAAAACCGAGTTGATATGTTGAGCTTGCGCTTCCAGAATATTTACCCGTCAACAGCCACTTATCTTTTGTCTTCTGCTGCTGTGCAAATGTTTTTGAAAGCGTATAAATTGCCGGATAGCCAAGAGAATCACCCGGCGGCAAAGATTGCGGCAGATTGTTTCCGAACGGTTGTAATGTAGGAAAGACAATTTCACCCGTAGTTGTAAAAATGGTTAACGAGGGGCGATAATCAAATACACCATCCGGTTGAGAGTTGGTACCGCCGGCATCCGTTTTATCAAGCCCGAATGCTGATAAAAATCTTGTACTCCCCATTTCAATAACAGGGTCCTGCCCTTCAATTTCTCGTTTTATCTGGAATTCAAAACCTTCTTGTTTTACATCTCTTCCGCCAAGCGGATATATATTTTTAAGAAGCAGTTTCCATGCTTGTGCATAACTTGGCGACTGAGAAGGAGGCTGTAACCCGGAAGGCTTAACGAGTTTTAGAACAAGTCTCTGCGAATCGGTTTGAGCTGTAGATAAAAATTCACCAAATGTTTGATCGCTGAGTCCGCCCGCCTGTCCGCGTCTGTAAGCTACTGCAATTATATCATTATCGTTAATTTGTGTATTAAAGGAAATAAAGCCGGTCTCTTCATGGATGGTATAATCAACATCTCGCTCCAAAAGCAAAAAGCGCCCGGTTTCTGTTTGCCCGGGTTGCGGCGTAATACTCGCTCGAAAACTGGGGGCATATTGTGTTCCGGTAGGAACGAAAGGTAGATCAATGTATGCGTTTGCATATCTTTCTTTTGAAGGATCGCGCCCAACAGTGCTTATCGATTTCCATACTTCGATATCAATTACGCTGAGGTCGTAATTAACTACCGGCGTGGCGTTTGCATAATAATTCTCAAAAATCTTTGATTGATCGGACGCGTAAATAGTATCGAGGAAATAATGACGAGTTGAGTAATCGTATGCACGGATATTAAAATCCTGCGAAGTAGTTCCGCCGGTTACAGCCACTTCTTTTATCTCACCTTTTTTCTGGCTGGCAAGAGTTGTAAGTGTAAGAGGTCCGAGTTTGAACATTGCTTTAACGCCAAATAACGCTTCGCTGCCGCCTACTAATGGTGAAGTTTGAAGAGAAACGTTTCCGGCTTCTATGCTTTGAATAATTTCATCTTCGTACCCCGTATATTTTATCTTTAATTGATTTTCGTATTCGAAAGTACGCTCCGTGTTCCAGTCGGCATTAATCGCTAATTTATCACCGATTGTTCCGGCAACATTTATTTGCACCTGCTGTTTGAAATCGGGTTCGTTGCGTGTGTTACCAAGACGTGAAGCGGTTACACCTTCGGTTGTTTCATTACGCCATGCACCATGAATATCAACGGCGCCGCCAATTTTTAATGTAATCTTAGGCTCGCCGAATATACTTAACACACCCACACTTGGAAGCGGAATTTCAAAATCGGTTATATCTCTTATAAGCGAGCCGAGATCGTTTTCAGTGTCGGTTAATTCATACTTGTAGCCGAGTTTTTCCCACAGATCGCGTTCTTTTAATTTTAATCTGGAGTTGATGTATTCATCAATAGGCATAGTTAACAGTATCTTTGTTTCCTTACCGGCAATCAATTCTTTTATTTCAACAAACTTGCCTGTAGAATCAATTGTAATTACTCTTTTGCGTGTGGTTTCGGGAGGAGAAGCAAAAAACTTTGATTCTTTTTTCCGCCCTAACGTAATGTACGGACGATCTTCTCTTTGAAATCTAAAATACTTAAGACGAGATGTAGAATCCAACGAACGAGGATCGAACTTAACAGTATCTTTTACACCGGTTGAATCTTGGGGAATAAAAAGGGAATCGGCATTTGCGTTGAAGGTAGAGTCCACCCCTCCCAATATTGAATCGGGCACAGCCAAAACATTATTGTTTTGTGTTAGTGCGTTCAGCGGAAGTTGAAATCCGGATGGTTTTTTTACCGCAGGTGTTTTTACGATATCTTTCGGATTTGCATCCGTATAATAACGAAGCAATACCTGCAGCCAGATGTCCCGGTTGAGTTCTGTTATCTCAGGAGAACTAAATCCTAAATTTACAGCCGCGAAAAAAAGAATAGAGCAAACAGAAACAATTCTTATGCTCTCTTTAACTGGGTTCAGATTATTCCGTTTAATAATAACCCTAAAGTGAATGATTGTTAATTATACCGCTGTAGAAATATATCGATAGTTCTCCTAAATAAGTTTCTTAATTTGATTGAAAAAATTAGATAAAAACTTTAATAATTTCAACAAAACAACTAATCTCTTTTTATTTGCTGCCCGAATTTATTATTTATTTAATAAGGAGTTAAGGTAATTTTTTAGCAACAACAAAAATTCACCCTATTTTCCTCTATTTAACCTATTAATAAGTGCTTCATGTTGAGGATATTCTTTTATCAAACCTTTTTTATCTGATAGTACAAAATCACTAAAATTAAAACCGGGTGCAACTGTACAGCCTACGAGCGCAAAAAACTTCTTATCGACTAATTCTGCACCAAACCAACAACCCGCCGGAATTATACATTGAAACTTTTCACCCTGTGTGATGTTTCTGCCTAATGTAATAATTGATAACTCTCCCGTATTATCTATTAAAAATATATTTACAGAAGAGCCGTCATAAAAATGCCACAACTCATCCGAAGCTAATTTATGAAATTGTGAGGTCTGCTCCCCTTCGAGCAAAAAGTAAATTGAGGTAGAAAAATTTCGGCTCTCTTTGTAACGTACCGGCAGACATGTTTCATTTATAGATTCCAAAGCACGGTAAATCTCTTTAAAATATCCGCCTTCCGGGTGGACAGATAAACCTAATCTCTCAATATAAAATTCAGCTTGCGGCTGCATAACATCTCTTAATTTTTTGCAATGTTAACTTATTAAATTGAATAAAAAGATACTAATTAATTATCCGTTACTCAATTCCCACAACTTGATTATTTGCGTTCTTTTTAAATCACTATCCGTTTCCTCTTTAAACCTTAATTGTTGTTTTATAATACTTGCTATTACGCAATCAGTTACGATAAATAAATAGAAATTATCCAAAACTAATTTTTTTATTTAATTTTTGATTAATTTAAACCACAATTAAAAGAAGCATTATTTTATTTGGACTAAGTATGCGTTATTTGAATAATATTTTAAAATTGCCGAAAACTTTTACAGTTTCGAAAAATGAATATCCTGTTCTATTCTATATTAAAATAAATTAATACCACTGGAGGTAGCAATGTCAAGATTAAAAACTAAATTATTAGAAAAAATCGAAGGGTGGAGACCGAGAACTATTCGTCTCATCAAGGAGTTCGGGAGTGTTAAAATAGGCGAGGTTACTATTGAACAAGCTATAGGAGGCGCGCGAAGCGTTAAATGCCTTACTACAGATATTTCTTACCTCGATCCATATGAAGGAATTCGTTTTCGCGGATTTACAATTCCGGAAACGCTCGAACGTCTTCCTAAGGTTCCAGGGAGTGATATGCCTTATGTTGAAGGTTTCTTTTACCTTCTTTTAACCGGCGATGTACCTACTGAAGCAGAAGCTAAAGAAGTTGCAGAAGAGTTTAAAGCACGCCAGCATGTTCCATCTTATGTGTTCGATGTTTTAAAAGCTATGCCTAAAGATTCACACCCAATGGCTATGCTTTCGGCAGCAATTTTATCAATGCAAAAAGAATCTGAATTTGTAAAAAGTTACAATGAAGGCGTCAATAAAATGGATTATTGGGATCCGACTTATGAAGATGCTATGAATCTTCTTGCACGTCTTCCGAGAGTCGCATCATTTATATACCGCTTAAAATATAAAGATGGTGAGATAATTGAACCCGATACAAACCTTGATATGGGGGGAAACTTTGCACATATGATGGGTATAAAAAAACCCTACGATGATGTAGCCCGCCTTTATTTTATTCTGCATAGCGATCATGAAAGCGGAAATGTTAGCGCACATGCCGGACACCTTATCTCAAGTGCTTTGTCGGATATCTATTATTCCATTTCAGGTATGGTAAATGGTTTAGCCGGTCCGTTGCACGGATTAGCAAACCAGGAAGTTCTTAGTTGGATTCAAGGTGTTTCAGACCAAATGGGAGGAAAGATACCAACCGAGGAAGAGATGCGTCAGTTTGTTTGGGATACATTAAACAGCGGTCAGGTTATACCTGGTTTCGGTCATGCTGTATTACGTAAAACCGATCCGCGTTACACTGCACAGCGCGAGTTCTGTTTGAAACATCTGCCAAATGACCCTCTTTTCAAATATGTAGATGTTCTTTATAAGGTTACGCCTCCTATTCTGGTTGAACAAGGGAAAGCAAAAAACCCATGGCCTAATGTTGATGCACAATCGGGTGTTATTCAATGGCATTACGGTCTTAAAGAATATGATTTCTATACCGTTCTGTTTGCGGTTGGTCGTGCACTTGGCGTTTGCGCTAATATTATTTGGGATCGTGCACTCGGTTACCCAATTGAGAGACCGAAATCAGTAACGACAGATATGCTGGAAGTGATAGCTGGAATAAAAAAAGCCGACCCAACAAAGTAAAATATTAGTTTTACAATTATTATGTGGCAGCTGTTGTAAGCTGCCCTTATTTATTTAAAGCATTTGCTGCAATAAGGATGAATAATAAGAAAGCGAAATGAAGATAGAAAATAGTTTGCTTCAAATACGTGATAAACTTTTGGCAGGGAAGGCTTCTTTTGAAACCGATGACGAAAATGTTTTATACACAGATTTTACGAATGCACTAAAAACAATAACCGATGAAAATCTTTTCAATGAAACACCGGATTTATCCGAAATTGTTTGCGGAATTTTTGATGAATCTGTAAACGCACAGTTGTCAAAAAATTTGATGGCATTTATGCCTGTTGATATATTCTTTTTGTTTGGAGAATATTTAAATAGACAAAACTCAGCTTTTAATAAAAATCTAATCCATTCATATTTAGATAACTTTAGATATTCCCGGTTCCTTAACAAAATTTATGACGATGGAAGATGGGGAAAACTTGTCGAGGAACTTATCCGTAAAAGTAATTTTAATTTTAATGTTTTATTTACGCGTCATACAAAAGAATACCAAGGAAAAACATTATTCAAAGTTATCACCAATCAGACAACAACAGACTATTCGTGGAGCGAGTGTAATAAAATAATAAAAAAATATTCCTCAGCATTTATTAATATTCTTTCCGAAGTTGATGCGCCGGATAGTATGGTTTCCTTTTTATTGGAAAATGACCTTGACACCGCCCTGCTTGATTTAGCCTGCTTAACATCCGGTATTGTTAATGTTATGATACCTGCAAACTCTGTGTCCCAACATATCGAGTTTATATTAAATCAAACCAAATCACCAGTCGTGGTTGTTTTTGATGACAAACAGTTGGTTAAAATAAAAAGTGTCCGGAAAGAATTAAAATATTTAAAGAAAATAATTCTTCTTAAAGGAACAAGCACGGATGATATGGTTGTTACATTTAAAGATTTCGTTGACGGCAGTAAACATATTGAACCTGAGTTTCTAAGCACCTATAAAATTAATAGAAGCATCGACGACCTAGCTTCTATAATGTACACTTCGGGAACAACGGGCGAGCCAAAGGGAATTATGTTTTCGAACATGAATATAGTTTATAAACGATTTTGCCGCGCAATGGCAATACCGGCAATCGGCGATGAAGATAGATTTCTTGCTTATCTCCCCCTTTATCATACGTTCGGGAGGTGGCTCGAAATGACAGGCACAATATTTTGGGGCGCCGAATATGCCTTTATGGAAAATCCCTCAATAGAATCAATGCTTCTAAATATGCAGTTAGTAAAACCAACTATATTTATCAGCATACCTAAAAAATGGAATCAAGTGTATGAAGCAATTACAAACCGTGTGGATATAGAAGTTGACGATGAACAAAAAATTTATGAAACGGTTTTAGAACTAACTGGTGGACATCTCCGTTGGGGCTTATCTGCCGCCGGCTTTTTACCGCCAGATGTGTTTAAATTTTTTCAGAGGTACAAGATTGAATTGATGAGCGGTTTCGGTATGACGGAAGCAACCGGTGGAATAACAATGACTCCGCCGAACAAATATATTCCAAATTCGCTCGGCAAAGAACTCCCCGGCATCGAAATAAAAATTGCTGATGATGGCGAGCTGTGGATTCGCGGTGCTTATGTTATGCTAGGTTATTTCGACCAAAAATATGAAGAAACATTTCTTGAAGGAGGCTGGGTTCCAACGGGTGATGTGATGAAAATAGACGAACAGGGTTTTATAGAAATTATAGACCGGAAAAAAGAAATTTATAAAAATGTTAAGGGTGAAACTATCACCCCGCAGCGTATTGAAAATTTCTTTAGGGATTTTGAAAATGTAAAGCAGGTATTTCTTGCCGGCGACCATCGCCCTTTTAATACGGTGTTAATCTTTCCAAATTTTGAGACTGAAAACAACTTGTTAAAAAGGATGACAAATGAACAAAAACAGAGTTATTTTTCTTCTCTGATAGTAACGGTTAATAATTTTCTTGCGCCTTTCGAAAGAATAGTTGACTTCAGAATAATAGATAGAGCATTTAGTGAAGAACTTGGCGAGCTGACCCCAAAGGGCACTTTCAAAAGAAGAAATATTGAAAAGAATTTTGAAGTTTTGATTGAGCAAATGTATGCGAAGGATCATACTTCATTATATATTGAAGAAATTGAAATAAGAATTCCAAATTGGTTTCTTCGCGAGCAGGGTTGTTTAAGCGGCGATATAATAAAATATGAAGAAGGAATTACCCTCCCAAAGCTGAACAGAAACTTAATTATTTCTGTTCAGCAAAGTGACAGATCCCTTGTGTTTATCGGCGATTTTATTTACAGGATGCAAACCTATTATATCGATTTTCAGACTTTACTTATTAATCCCCTTTTTTGGATAGGAAACAAAGGGCTGCTCAATTTTACTGGAGAGGGTATTTTTCAATGGTACAGGCAGCATAGTGGTGAAGAAAAATTAAGCTTCTATGCTCCAACTGGCGAAATTATAAATTCAAATAACGAAAAAGAATTATTAGCAGAGTTTTTGGGGAAAAAAGAATATTCGATGACTGGATTGAACACCGCAATTTTATTGCTGCAGTCGCATCTGCCGGAGGAAACAAAAATTGCAATCAAATATTTGCAATTGCTCCTCGAAGTTGAAACGCTCGCTGTCTCGAAAATTGCTCTTAGTATTTTATACCGACCGGCAATGTCTTCCGATATCAATGTCCGGCGCGAAATGTTTATTTCTTGTTTGAAGATTGTAAACGGTAACTCGTTTAAAGAATTGCTCGAGTTGTATTTAGAATATGATTATGATTTACTAAATGAAATTGTAATAACTTCTATTG
>JAIOIM010000335.1 GCA_019912505.1 Ignavibacteriaceae bacterium | reverse complement strand
TAGTAAGCATGATTGAATTTGAGCTAACAAATAAATTGTATTGATGTTGGGTAATGTATTTTTCAGAAAGCTGCGCCGTCAAATTTTCAGTAAAGTCGTGGTTGTAAAATACCAAGTCTGTGTGCCCAGCAATTTCGTCGGGTAAAAAATCCCTATCTTTTTCATCCAAACAATAGACTATAGTAAATATATCGGGTAACGCGCTAAATATTTCGTGGTAGTTTAGGAACAGATTTTTATATAACAGCATCGTATGTTCATTATCCAGCACTTCAAAAGCCGATACTGCATCGGATTGAAAAATGGGGAAAGGCGCAATTAAATAAATACAGTTAGATTTAGTCATCTTTATTTTTCTAAGAATCGGCAGTTAAATTTTTTATAAAGTTTCTGTAATTCTCAATTTCAGTTTCGTAATATTCGCGGCTTTTACCCGATGAACTTTTTATCTGCATTTTTCTAAAAGCCAGCGTAGTTGCAGAACGAATATACAGTTTTCTTACCGATTCATCTATCCAGCCGGGAATATTTCTTTTTGCTGAATTTAATAGTAATAAGTGTTCGTGCGGAATTAATCCTGATTCCACTTCTTCAATAAGTTCATCAAAAATAATTTTTCTCTCACTATAAACAGAGGCGGAAAAGACAGTGATAAATATTGCGATTGTGCAGAACATAAAAAAGAATCCTATAAACGCGGTTGACTCGGAACTAACCGAAAAATTCCAAGAAAAATGTATGAACATTGCTATAAATAAACCAATAAATGGGAAAGTGTATTTTATAATTCTTTTTTTGAATTTAGCGTAGCCGATGAACGCCCCCAACGTAGCTGTCGATACACAGTGCATTACCGCAGAAAATAAAGTACGAACAATTACAAGAGTTACCCACTGCTCTATGCTACTGCCGTACGAGATAAAATATAAAAAGTTTTCTGTCATGCCAAAGCCAAGCCCGATAGCTCCGCCGTATACAATCCCATCGGTCATATTATCAAACTTAAAGCTTGCAGCTGTAATTAATAAAAACGCGCCTTTAATAATTTCTTCAACCACGGGCGCAATAATTATTGTTTCAAACCGCTGCAGGTTATTTGCATCCGTAATAAAAAATGAAATGAAAGCAGAAAAACTACCGCTGACGAGCAGCGTTAAAACCACCGCACCAACTGCACCCCAAAGGTAATTATTCAGCACCATTTTGAATGGCTCCCGATCATATCTGTCAAAGCGCCAAATCAGAATTAGATAAATCGTCATCGGAACTATTGCGGCTAAAGCGGATGATATAATTAACATAAGGTCTACTTAAATTATTTTTCTCTTATCCATCTAATTATTTCTTTTAAAGACGGTCGCTTGCCGTAAGATAATATCCCGATTCTAAAAATTTTTGCTGCGGCGTTGATTGCAATATAGATTGATACCAACATAATGAGTACAGTAATTAATATTTCGTGCAGAGTTATATCTTGAAGATTTAATCGCAAAATCAATATCGATGGAGTTGTAAACGGGATATAACTTAAAACCTGCAGTAAAAACGAATTTGAATTTTGCACTGCAGAAAAAACCAGTATGATAGGGAAGAGTAATACTAGACTTATATAGCTTGTTAACTGCTGGGCTTCCTGTTCCGTTGTAGCTATTGCACCGGCGCCGACAAAGATTGAAGTGTAAAAGATAAAACCAAGTATAAAATAAATAAGCATCGGAAGAACATTCTTAAATGCATCGGCGGGAATAATGGAAGAACCTGCTAACACAACCGCCAATATTGCCCAAATTAATATTTGAAATAATCCGAGCGCACTAAGCCCTAAAATTTTTCCGGTCAGCAATTCATCGGCTGTACAACTTGATACCAATACTTCAATTAGTCGATTCGATTTTTCTTCAATCAAACTTCGGATAAGCATACCTCCGCTGTAAAGAATCATCATCATTAGCAGCATAATTAATATAAATG